>NZ_BAABFR010000129.1:0-12051 GCF_039541155.1 Tsukamurella soli | reverse complement strand
GTGGGCAGGGCGCCGACTGGGGGCCCGAAGACGAGTGGGACGACGGCTGGCGCGACCCCGCGCCGCGCGGCTGGCGGGCCGCGGTGTCGGCCAGGCTGCGCGGTACGCCGCGGGCCGCTCTGGGCCTGTGCGTGGTGGGGCTCGTCGCGGTGCTGGTGGCGGCATACGCGGTCCTGTCTTCGCCGTCGTCACCCCGGCAGTATCCGGTGGTGGCGTTCGACGCGACGGGATCGGCGGGTGCGGAACCGGACCCGACGGCGGTCTCGGCCGCCGAGAGCGTTGTCGGTGCGGCAGGTCCGGCTGGCGCGACCCCAGCCGAGCTGACGGTCGCGGTCGTGGGGCTGGTGCGGCGGCCGGGCCTGCACCGGCTGGCCCCTGCCGCCCGGGTCGCGGACGCCCTCGCCGCAGCGGGCGGAGCCACGCGGGGTGCCGACACCGTGGCACTCAACCTGGCGCAGCCGCTGCGCGACGGCGACCAGGTGGTGGTGGGCGCGGTCGATCGACGGCTGGGACTGGCGCTGCGCAGTGCCGTCGTCGCGGCCGGGAGTGGGCCGGTGATGGCAGCAGGACCTGGGCCCACCGCGGGGTCGGGCAGTGAGACGCCGGGCGCTGGCGGCCTCGTGAACATCAACACCGCGACCGCCGCTGAACTCGACACGCTGCCGGGGGTCGGCGCGGCGACGGCCGCGGCGATCGTCGCGTACCGGGATCGCCACGGCCCGTTCGGTTCCGTCGACGACCTCACCAAGGTCTCGGGGATCGGCCAGGCCAAGCTGGCGCGGATCAAGCCGATGGCGACGGTGTGACCGTGCGAACCGCCCCCGACCTCCGTCTGGTGCCGGCCGTGGCCGCGGTGTGGCTGGTGACGCTGTGCTGCCTGCGGCCGGGCTGCCCGTGGCAGCTGATCGCGGCGGTGCCCGGGTTGGCGTGCGCGGTGCTGGTGCCGCTGGCACGGCGGCAGACCGGGGGCAACGTGGGATCGGCGCTGTGGGTCGTGGTGGGTGCCGCCGCGTTGGCCTGCTGTGCCGCAGTGGGGACTGGTCTGCGGGTAGACCTGCGGGACGCCGCCGCGATCGGCCGATGGGACGGGCATGCCACGGTGATCTCGGTGCACGTCGACGAGTGGCCCCGCCAGCTCGGCGGCAAGCCGGGCGGGCATCTCGACGCCTCGCGCATGCTGGTCCCCGCGACCGCTGTCGCTGTCGCGGTCGAAGCGGCGGATCACGGAGCCCCCGCCCAGGTGCCCACCCGGGACCGGGTCGTCATCGTCGGGGCGGTCGCGCACCTGGCGCGGCTGGTGCCGGGGGAGACGGTCGAGGTGCGGGCCCGGGTGTTGCGCAGCGAACGCCCGGGCCTGACCACTGCGGTGCTCCTCGCGACCGCCGAGCCTCGGTTGCTGCATCCCGCGCCCGCCAGGTACCGGATCGCGGCCGCTGTGCGGCGGGGGTTCGCGGTCGTGGCCGCGGCCTCGCTGCCGCCGCTCGCCGCGGGCCTGCTGCCGGGGCTGGTGCTCGGCGACGAGTCGGCGACGGCGCCGACGGTCCGCGGCGACTTCGTCGCTTCCGGGTTGACCCATCTCACCGCGGTGTCGGGCGCGAACTTCGCCGTGGTCACGATGTGCGTGCTCGGCCTGTGTACGGTGATCGGCCTGCCGCGCGCGGCGCGGGTCGCGGTGACCGTCGGAGCGATCGGGGCGTTCGTCCTGCTGGTGGGCCCGACGGGGTCGGTGGTACGGGCCGCGGTGATGGGGCTGTTCGGAGTCGCGGCGGTCGCCCTGCGCCGCACCGGCGAGTCGACGGCGGCGCTGGCCGCAGCGGTGGTCGTGCTGCTGCTGGCGCGGCCTCAGCTGGCGGGGGATCCCGGCTTCGCGCTGTCGGTGGCCGCGACGACGGGGCTGCTGTGGTGGGCGCCCGGTGTGGCCGACTGGTTGATGTGCCGCGGGCTGCCCCGCGCGGTGGCCGGCGTGCTGGCGATCTGCCTGGTGGCGCAGTTGGTGACCACGCCGCTGATCGTCGCGCTGTCGGGCCGGTTGCCCACCGGCGCATTCGCGGCGAATGTGATTGCGGGACCGGTGATCCCGCTGATCACGGTGGTGGGTACCGCCGCGGCGGTGCTCGCCGTGCCGCTTCCCGCGGTCGCGGAGTTGCTGGCCCGGGTGACGGGTCCGGGCGTCGCGTGGCTGCTCGGCGTGGCGCACTTCTTCGCGCGGTGGCCGACGGTGACGGTGCCCGCCGGTCCGGTGGCCGGCCTCGCGACGGCCGCGGTCGGGTCGGCTGTCGGTGTCGTCTGGCAGCATGTCAAGCGTGGCAGGGGTCGAAGGTACAGCGGTGCACGTCGTGGTGGGGACCGAGGACCTCCTGGTCGAGCGGGCTATCGCAGCGATCGTGGCCGCGGCGCGCGCGGCGGCGGGGGACGCCGCGGCGGCATCGGTCCCCGGCAGCGCGGCCGACGCCGTGCCGGTGACCCGGCTGCGGGCAGGTGACGTGTCCGAGGTCGAGCTGGTCGAGTTGCTCAGCCCGTCGTTGTTCGCGGAGGAGCGCGTAGTGGTGCTCGAGGCCGCCGACGAGGCGGGCAAGGGCCCGGTCGACCTGATCGTGGACGCGGCGAAGGAGCCGCCCGAGGGCATCACGCTGGTGATCGAGCACAGCGGCGGCGGACGTGCGAAGTCGATGGTGGCGGCCCTGAAGAAGGTGGGCGCGCAGATCGTCGAGGTGCCGGCGGTGACCACCGCGCGCGAGTACACCGACTTCGCCCGCGCCGAGTTCCGCGCCGCGGGTGTGCGGGTCTCCGGGGAGGTCGTGGACCTGCTCGTGGACTCCGTCGGCAAGGACCTGCGGGAACTGTCGGCGGCGATCACACAACTCGTCGCCGACACCGGCGGCAGGGTCGACATCGCGGCGGTCAACCGGTACTACGCGGGCCGGGCCGAGGTGACCGGATTCGAGATCGCCGACCGTGCGGTGGCGGGGGAGACCGCGGCAGCGATGGAGGCACTCCGGTGGGCGCAGCACCGGGGGGTGCCGCACGTGCTGATCGCCGACGCGCTCGCCGACGCCGTGCACTCGATCGCGCGGGTCAAAGGCCTGGGGCGTACCCCCGACCAGTACAAGGACGCCGGCGCACTGGGCATGGCGCCCTGGAAGGTGAAGAAGGTGACACCGCTCGCCAGGCGCTGGTCGAGCGACCGGCTCGCGCACGCCCTGCACGTGGTGGCGGCCGTGAACGCGGACGTGAAGGGGCAGGCCGTCGACCCGGACTATGCGCTGGAGAACGCGGTGCGCTCCGTGTCGAGCCTCGCCGGCTGACCGGCGGCGTGTTCGCGGGAACACGAAAACCGCGCCGCTACGCCGTGGGCCGCGTGGAGCCCCAGGATGTGCGGCGCGGTCAGCGCGCGATCGGTTCGGCCGCCGCGGGAGCGGGGCCGGTCACCGGTGTATCAGAGCTTGTTGAGCGCGAGAGCCATGGCCGACTTCTTGTTGGCGGCCTGGTTGGCGTGGATGACGCCCTTGCTGGCGGCCTTGTCGAGCTCACGGCTGGTGCTGACCAGCAGCGTCGCGGCCGAGTCCTTGTCGCCGGCCGAGACGGCCTCGCGGAAGTGGCGGACCGCGGTGCGCAGGGACGACTTCACCGACTGGTTGCGCAGACGGTTGCGCTCGTTGGTCTTGATCCGCTTCATCTGGGACTTGATGTTGGCCACGCGTTAGTCTCTCTCTTGCTCGCTGAAAAATCATGTGCGGTAGTCACCGCCGACGTGCCAGGTTACCAGCGGCCGGGCGGCGCCCCAAATCGTCGCGGCGGGGCACCGGGCGGACCGACACCGTCGGGCCCGGTCTGGACTGGACTGTCCACGGCGCCGATCCTTACCGGCACACAGTAACTCGATGGAATCGCCAGAGTTAACAGCGCGCTAACGCGACGGCCTGCCGAATCGGTTCCGGTGGTGCACGATGACTCCTGTGACTCCGCAGACATCGACCAGACGCCCTACGTCGCCACGTCTCTCGGATGATGCGCACCTGTTCGCCGGATACACGGACGTGGAGTCGTTCGGGCGCGCGTACGACGAGATGTTCGAGACCGACGGCACGATTCGCACACCGTACAAGGGTATTTACAAGGCGCTCGCGAACGCCGCCGAATCGGACCTGGCGGCGCGCGTCGACGCGCTCGGCGCGGCCTTCATCGACCAGGGCATCACGTTCTCCCTGTCCGGCCAGGAGCGTCCGTTCCCCCTCGACCTGGTGCCGCGGATCATCGCGGCGTCGGAGTGGGCCAAGCTCGAGCGGGGCATCAAGCAGCGCGTGCACGCGCTGGAGATGTTCCTCGACGACGTCTACTCCGACCAGGAGATCCTTCGTGACCGGGTGGTGCCCAAGCGGCTCGTCACCTCGTGCGCGCACTTCCATCGGCAGGCCGCCGGGATCCGGCCGCCCAACGGTGTCCGGATCCACGTCTCGGGTATCGACCTCATCCGCGACGCGGAGGGCACGTTCCGCGTGCTGGAGGACAACCTGCGGTCACCGTCGGGCGTGAGCTACGTGATGGAGAACCGCCGCACCATGGCCCAGGTCTTCCCGGACCTGTTCACCTCCCACCGCGTGCGGGCCGTGGCCGACTACTCCAGCCACCTGTTGCGCGCGCTGCGCAAGTCGGCGGCGTCCAACGAGGCGGATCCCACGATCGTCGTGCTCACCCCCGGCATGGCCAACTCGGCGTACTTCGAGCACTCGCTGCTCGCCCGGCAGATGGGCGTCGAGCTGGTCGAGGGCCGCGACCTGTTCTGCCGCGACAACGTCGTGTACATGCGTACCACCAAGGGTGAGCAGCAGGTCGACGTGATCTACCGCCGCATCGACGACGACTACCTCGACCCCATGCAGTTCCGGCCCGATTCGGTGCTGGGTGTGGCGGGCCTGGTGAACGCCGCCCGCGCCGGCAACGTCGTGATCAGCTCGGCGGTGGGCAACGGCGTCGGCGACGACAAGCTCACCTACACCTATGTGCCCGAGATCATCGAGTACTACCTCGGCGAGAAGCCGACACTGCACAACGTCGACACGCTGCGGTGCTGGCTCGACGCGGAGTGTGAGGAGGTGCTCGACCGCCTCGACGAGCTGGTGATCAAGCCCGTGGAGGGGTCGGGCGGCTACGGGATCGTGTTCGGCCCCAACGCCTCCGAGAAGGAGCTCGCCACCCTGCGCCGCAAGGTGATCGCCGACCCGCGGGGCTGGATCGCGCAGCCGGTGGTGCAGCTGTCGACGGTGCCCACCAAGATCGACGACGCAGCCCGCCCCCGGCACGTCGACCTGCGCCCGTTCGCGGTCAACGACGGTGACGACGTGTGGGTGCTGCCCGGCGGCCTCACTCGGGTCGCGCTGCCCGAGGGGTCGCTGGTGGTCAACTCCTCGCAGGGTGGCGGCTCGAAGGACACCTGGGTGCTCGCGTCCCGCTCCTCGGTGGCGGAGCGTGAGCTGGCCGGCGACGAGGTGGTGCGCCCCCACGAGGTGCTCGAACCCGCACACGTCGAGATCGGTCCGGAGCGGATCAAGCAGGACCAACAACAGCAGCAGCAACAACAGCAACAGGCGCACGACGCGACGGACGGGAGGGCGTAGGCGATGCTGGCGCGGAATGCCGAGGCGCTCTACTGGATCGGACGCTACGTGGAGCGGGCCGACGACACCGCCCGGATCCTCGACGTGTCGGTCCACCAGTTCCTGGAGGACGCCACCGTCGACGAGGACCGGGCGTCGCGGCAGCTGCTGCGCGTGCTCGGTATGCGGCAGCCCGACCCGGGGGACCCGCTGAACATGTGGTCGGTCACCGAGATGGTCGCCTTCGACCGAGACTTCATGAGCGCGTCGATCGCGGCCTCGATCGCGGCCGCGCGCGAGAACGCCCGCGGCGCGCGGGAGGTCACCTCGTCCGAGATGTGGGAGTGCCTCAACACCACGTACAACGGCCTGGCGGAACGGGAGCGCGCTGCGCGCCGGCTCGGCCCACACGAGTTCCTCAACTACATCAAGAACCGGGCCGCGATGTTCGCCGGGCTCGCCGACTCGACGCTCTCGCGGGACGAGGGCTACAGCTTCCTACTGCTCGGCAGGGCGATCGAGCGGATGGACATGACGGTGCGGCTGCTGCTGTCCCGCGCCGGAGACCGGGCGAACTCGCCGACCTGGGTCACCGTCCTTCGCGCGGCCGGAGCGCACGACACCTTTCTCCGCACGTATCGAGGCGTGCTCGACGCCAACCGGGTGGTCGAGTTCATCCTGGTCGACCGGCTGTTCCCGCGTTCGGTGTTCCACGCCATCGCGATCGCCGAGGACTGTCTCAAGGAGATCGACCGCGGCGCAGACAGCCGCGTCGGCTCCCGCGCCGAGGCTCAGCGGCTCCTCGGCCGCGCGCGCAGCGAACTGGAGTTCCTCGCGCCCGGCGAGCTTCTCATCGACCTGGAGACGAGGCTGATCGCGCTGCACACGCTCGGTCAGGGTGCCGGTGAGGCCGTCGCCGAGCAGTACTTCCACGTGACGCCGTACGTCGCGTGGACCGACGCGCGGGCGCGCGACGAGGAGATCGAACCGATCCTGGAGGGAGAGCTGTGAACTGGCGGATGCGGGTGGTCCACTCGACGGGCTTCGGATACGACTCACCCGTCACCTCGTCGTACAACGAGGCCCGGCTCACGCCGCGCAGCGACCAGCGGCAGAACGTCATCCTCAACCGCGTCGAGACGACTCCAGCGACCCGGTCGTACCGGTACACCGACTACTGGGGCACCGCGGTCACCGCGTTCGACCTGCACGCGCCGCACACCTCGCTCGAGGTCACGGCGTCCTCGGTGGTGGAGACCGAGGCGCCGCCGGCACCGTCGGAGTCCATCACCTGGGCCGATCTCGAGGCCGAGCCCGTGCGGGACCGGTTCGACGAGCTGCTGACGCCCACCCACTACGTCCCCCGCAACCGCCGGCTCGCGTCCGTCGCCAAGCGGCTGGCGAAGGACGTCGAGCCCGGCGACGTGGTGCTCGCCGCCGCGCAGTGGGTACACGAGACCCTCGACTATGTGCCCGGCACCACCGGCGTGCACTCGTCGGCCACCGACGCGTGGGAGGAGCGCAACGGCGTGTGCCAGGACTACGCGCACCTCACGCTGCTGCTGTTGCGCGCCGCGGGCATCCCCGCGCGCTACGTGTCCGGGTACCTGCACCCCAAGCCCGACGCGGCAGTGGGGACGACGGTGGCGGGCGAGTCTCACGCGTGGATCGAGGCGTGGACCGGGCACTGGGTCGGCTACGACCCCACGAACGACGTGGCGATCACCGAGCGACACGTGTCGGTGGGCGTGGGCCGCGACTATGCGGACGTGCCACCGCTCAAGGGGATCATCTCGGGCGGCGGGGCCTCCGACCTGGATGTGGAGGTGGAGATCACCCGGTTGGCGTGAGGCCGCCCATGTCCCGAGATCTACTCCTCAGCGGCGCGACCCCTCAGATCGGGTGGGTTGCGCCGCTGAGCCGTCGAGTCCATGGGTCAGTGCCAGCCGTACTCGTCGCGCAGCCGGTGCGCGACCAGCTCGAACCGGGCGAGCTCGAGGATCGCGCCCTCGCGCCGGATCCCGTCCTCGGGAACGTCGAGCACCCGGTCCAGCCGCACCCACGACGTACGGCGCTGCTCGTCCCAGTCGCCCAGGCCCAGCGCCAGCCAGCGGGTGTCGGCGTCGTGGTCGCGGGTGGACAGCATGAGACCGAGCAGCGTGGCGCCGCTGCGGCCCACCACGAGCACGGGACGGTCCTTGCCGCCCCCCGCCTCCGGCCCGGCGTTCTCCTCGAACTCGACCCACGTCCACACGATCTCGCCGGGGTCCGCCTGCCCGTCCAGCTTGGGCGCGTACGCGATCGCCCGGGCCCGCAGGTGCGATGGTGTCGAGGTGCGGGTCACGGGCCGGCCCGGCGTGAACTCCTTCGCCGGCGCCGGCGGTGTCGGCTCCTGCATCCCGAGCGCCTCGGTCACGGCGGCTACCAGCGCCTGCCGCCCGGCCTGCACTGGTGCCGTGTTCGCGAGCTGGGAGAGCAACCGCGGCCCGTGCTCGCGGGCCAGCCTGCGCGCCACCGCGCCGATCCAGGACAACTCGTCAGCCATGCCCGCCAGGATAGTGCTGTGGTCAGGATCGCGGCCTGAGCTGCGCCGCGTGGCAGATGCGGGCGCGTCGGCCCGCTCACGCCGAGTTCGTGACCACGGCTGGGCGTGAGAAACTAGACGGTGACGTGCCGGGGCCCCGGCCTGCCGACCGAGGAGTGAGTTCGATTCCCAGCTTCGCCGACACGACGTTCACCGACCCTGCGCGGATCCGCAACTTCTGCATCATCGCGCACATCGACCACGGCAAATCGACCCTGGCCGACCGGATGCTGCAGCTCACGGGCGTCGTCGACGCGCGGGCCATGCGTGCCCAGTACCTCGACCGCATGGACATCGAGCGCGAGCGGGGCATCACCATCAAGGCCCAGAACGTGCGGCTGCCCTGGAAGGTGGGCGACGAGGAGTACGTGCTGCACCTGATCGACACGCCCGGCCACGTCGACTTCACGTACGAGGTCTCCCGCGCGCTCGAGGCGTGCGAGGGCGCGGTCCTGCTGGTCGACGCCGCGCAGGGCATCGAGGCACAGACCCTCGCCAATCTGTACCTGGCGATGGACAAGGAACTCGAGATCATCCCGGTCCTCAACAAGATCGACCTGCCGGCCGCGGACCCCGACCGGTACGCCGAGGAGATCGCGCACATCATCGGCTGCGAGGCCGACGACGTGCTGCGCGTCTCCGGCAAGACCGGCGAGGGCGTCGGCCCGCTGCTGGACAGGGTCATCGAGCGCGTCCCCGCGCCCGTCGGCGACCCGGACGCCCCGGCCCGCGCCATGATCTTCGACTCCGTCTACGACACCTACCGCGGCGTGGTCACCTACATCCGCGTGGTCGACGGCAAGATCGTCCCGCGCGAGAAGATCGCCATGATGTCGACCGGCGCGACGCACGAGCTGCTCGAGGTGGGCATCGTCTCGCCCGAGCCCAAGCCGTCGAAGGGCCTCGGCGTCGGCGAGGTGGGCTACCTCATCACCGGTGTGAAAGACGTCCGCCAGTCGAAGGTGGGCGACACCGTCACCTCCGCACGGAAGGGCGCCACCGAGCCGCTCACCGGCTACCAGGAGCCCCGGCCGATGGTCTACTCGGGTCTGTACCCGGTGGACGGCTCCGACTACCCGGACCTGCGCGAGGCCCTCGACAAGCTGCAGCTCAACGACGCGGCGCTCACCTACGAGCCGGAGACCTCGGTGGCGTTGGGCTTCGGGTTCCGGTGCGGCTTCCTGGGCCTGCTGCACATGGAGATCACCCGCGAGCGACTGCAGCGCGAGTTCGGCCTCGACCTGATCTCCACGGCGCCCAACGTGGTATACCGCGTGGTCGGCGAGGACGGCCGGGAGCAGATCGTCACCAACCCGTCGGACTGGCCCGACGGCAAGCTGCGCGAGACCTACGAGCCCATCACCAAGACCACGATCATCGCGCCGAGCGAGTTCGTCGGCACCATCATGGAGCTGTGCCAGTCGCGCCGCGGCGAGCTGGGCGGCATGGACTACCTGTCGGAGAGCCGCGTCGAGCTGCGCTACACGCTGCCGATGGCCGAGATCATCTTCGACTTCTTCGACTCGCTCAAGTCCCGCACCCGCGGCTACGCGTCCCTCGACTACGAGGAGGCCGGCGAGCAGCTGGCCGACCTGGTCAAGGTGGACATCCTGCTGCAGGGCGAGGCCGTGGACGCGTTCTCGGCGATCGTGCACCGCGACGCCGCGCAGGCGTACGGCAACAAGATGACGGTCAAGCTCAAGGAGCTGATCCCGCGCCAGCAGTTCGAGGTGCCGGTGCAGGCCGCGATCGGCTCCAAGGTCATCGCCCGCGAGAACATCCGCGCGATCCGAAAGGACGTCCTGGCGAAGTGCTACGGCGGCGACATCAGCCGCAAGCGCAAGCTGCTCGAGAAGCAGAAGGAGGGCAAGAAGCGCATGAAGACCATCGGCCGGGTCGACGTGCCGCAGGAGGCCTTCGTCGCCGCGCTCAGCTCCGACGCGTCGGCGGACAAGCCGAAGGGCAGATAGTCCCGACGGTGCCGGGTCGGCGCGCGTGGCGCGACCGGGGCGTGGTGGACTTGTCGTCGTGACCGCGCCGTCAGCCCGCCGGGACCTGTCCCGATACGCGCTCGTGTCCATCGCGGCCGCCATCGTGACGATCGTCATGAAGGTGATCGCGTGGCGGGTCAGCAATTCGGTGGGGCTGCTGTCCGACGCCGCCGAGACGATGGTCAACGTGGTCGCCGCCGTCGGTGCCTACGTGGCGCTCAAGGTGGTCGCGCGTCCCGCGGACGACGACCACAACTTCGGGCACACCAAGGCCGAGTACTTCTCCGCCGTCTTCGAGGGCGTGATGATCGCCGTCGCAGCGGTGATCATCCTGGTGTCGGCGGCCGACCGGCTGCTGCATCCGCGGCCCCTCGACTCCGTGGGGCTGGGCCTGGTGATCGCCGTCCTCGCGACCTTCGTCAACCTCGGTGTGGGGCTGTACCTGATCCGCATCGGCCGGCGGTACCGGTCGCTCGCCCTGGAGGCCGACGGCAAGCACCTGATGACCGACGTGTGGACCACCGCGGGCGTGGTGGTCGGCGTGCTGCTGGTCACGCTCACCGGGTGGCAGCCGCTGGACTCGCTGGTCGCGATCGCGATGGCGGTGAACATCCTGGTCGTCGGCGGGCGCCTGGTCCTCCGGTCGGGGGCGGGGCTGATGGACACGGCGCTGCCCGACGCCGATCGCGCCGCGGTCGACGCGGTGCTGGAGCGTCACCGCGGCGGCGGCGTCGACTTCCACGACATCCGCACGCGCGAGTCCGGCCACATCCGCTTCCTACAGCTGCACATGTTGGTCCCTGGAGAGTGGACGGTGCAGCGCGCACACGACCTGGTCGAGGAGGTCGAGGACGACCTGCGCGGCGCGCTCGAGGACCTGCGTGTCACCGTCCACCTCGAGCCCATCGACGATCCCCGCGCCTACGAGCCGTGGCGCCTGGACTGAGCACCCCGGCTCACGGGGCGACGACGGCGTCCTTGCCGAGGAACTCCCCGAACGCCCGTGCCGGCGCCGCGAGCGCCTTCCGCGACCGCACGGTCAGCGTTCCGAACGGCTCGACGGTGACCGTCACCCCCGCGCGATTCACCGTGCGCCGCCACGTGCCCACGATCTCGCCGTCGACCACCACCATCGGCCGGAACACCCCGTTCCGCCCCGGACATACCAGCTCGAGCCCGGTGGCGGAGATGATCGGCCCGCGCGTGCCGTATCCGAGCAGGTACTCGTCGAACGCGGGCAGCAGCAGCGGGGCACCCAACGCCGCGTCGACCTCGTCTTCGGCGATATCTGCCGTGCCGCGCGCAACGAGGTAGTCGGCGCCGTCGAGGGTCACCGTCTCGAGGTCGTCCGCTGCGGCGTCGAGCCCGGCGTCCACGTCGCCCATCGACAGGTCTGCCCATCGCCCCAGGTCGGCGCGGGTCACCGGCCCGCGGGCGCGCACGAACCGCAGCGCCACCTCGGCGAGCGCCTCCGCACGCCGCACGTCGCGCCGCTCGCCGATCCAGCCGTCCGCGCGGGCGAACATGTCCGCGCGTCCCTCGGGCCCGGCGAACACGATCGTCATCATCTCGGTGAGGTGCCGCAAAACGTGCCCCGCCTGCTGGCCGTCCAGCTCGACGCCCCGCTCCGCGCACGCGGCGACCAGCGCTGGGCGGGACCGCACGGCACCGTCGGCCAGCTCCGCGAGCACCACGGCCTCGGCCGCCGCGAGGATGCCCTCGTCGAGCCCGAGCTGGCCGCGGCGCTGCTCGGAGGCGCGGCGCGAGCGGGGGCTGAGGGTCGCGCTCATCCAGTGCAGATCCTCCGGCGCCGTGACCTGGAGGGTGCCGCGCGACGGCCGGTTGCGGACGACGGCGCCGGCGGCCAGCTCGGCGCGCACGG
>NZ_BAABFR010000128.1:0-12090 GCF_039541155.1 Tsukamurella soli | reverse complement strand
ACGACGTCCGCCGCCGCGGCGCGGTCGCCCGGCGGCGCGGCAGTCGGCCTCCGTCACTCCCCGCCCCTCCTCGGTGAGCCGCTCGACGAGTTCCGAGCGCGAGCGCTGGACGGGCCGCCCGTCGAGCATGCGCGCGAGGGTCGCCTCGTTGATCTCGGGGTCCGGCAGCCGGCCCGCGTCGCCGTGGGCACATGTCCAGCGCTCGTCCACCGCGATGCGGCGGATCACGAAGAGGTCGACGAGGTCGGCATCCCAATCGTCGTCGCCCTCGGCAGCGAGGCTCTTCACGAGACGGTCGGTGATCGCGGGAAGTGCGGCATCGATCGGACGATCGTCGACCACCACGCAGAACATCCGCTGCGCGCCCTGTTGCTTGCACAGCCGGACCATCTCGGCGATTCCGGTGTGACACGGCGGCGCGAGGTCGCCGCCGGGGGTGAGGACCAGGTCGAACCGGGCGGTGGGCCCGGTCTGGCACGTGGCGTCGTCGTGTCCGAGAAGCACGATCGACCGCTCCGGGTAGAAACCGAGGAGCGCGGGGATCGCGGCGATGTAGTCCCCCATGCCTGTGAAGCGGATGGCGGTGCGGTCGGGGCTGGGTTCAGGCGTACTCGTCATAGCCGACACACTCTCGTACGCGGATGTCGCGATCGGCGCGAAAAGTACTGCACTGCACAGCGATGGGTATTGTTAGCGACGCCGAGACGTCGACAGACGATCCATGCTATCGGAAGAAATTCACGTGATTGTCCCCCGAGCGCACTGCATCTGTCGGCCCCGCGGTGTACACAAAGGTCATGGGCGACAACAACAGGTACGACCTGGCCGTCATCGGATCGGGACCAGGCGGGCAGAAGGCCGCGATCGCAGCGGCGAAGCTCGGCAAGCGGGTCGCCGTCATCGAGCGCGGCCGAGAACTGGGTGGCGTGTGCGTGAACACGGGCACCATCCCCTCGAAGACGCTGCGTGAGGCAGTGCTGTACCTCACCGGCATGAGCCAGCGCGAACTGTACGGCGCGAGCTACCGCGTGAAGGCCGACATCGGTCCCGCCGACCTGCTGGCCCGCACGCACCATGTGATCACCCGCGAGAACGAGGTGGTGCGCTCGCAGCTGCAGCGAAACCGAGTGGACACGTTCGCCGGTCTCGGCAGCTTCGTCGACGCGCACACGATCGCGATCGACGAGCCGACCCGGGGTGAGCGCATCACCATCGAAGCCGACAAGATCGTCATCGCCGTCGGCACGGCGCCGCGCCGCCCCGACGGGGTGGAGTTCGACGGTTACCGCGTCATGGACTCCGACTCGATCCTCGAGCTGAAGTTCATCCCCAGCAGCATGGTGGTGGTGGGCGCCGGCGTGATCGGTATCGAGTACGCATCGATGTTCGCCGCCCTCGGTACCAAGGTCACCGTCGTGGAGAAGCGGCCGACGATGCTCGACTTCTGCGACCGCGAGGTGGTCGACGACCTCATGTTCCACCTCCGCGACCTCGCCGTGACGTTCCGGTTCGGCGAGGAGGTGACCGAGGTGGCCGTCGGCAGGAACGGCACCGTCACCACCCTCGAGTCCGGCAAGCGGATCCCCGCCGAGGCAGTGATGTACTCGGCCGGGCGCACCGGCCTCACCGAACCCCTCAACCTGGAGGCCGCCGGGCTCGAGGCGGACGCACGCAACCGTATCTTCGTGGACGACAACTACCAGACCAAGGTCGACCACATCTACGCCGTCGGCGACGTGATCGGCTTCCCGGCACTGGCCGCCACATCGATGGACCAGGGGCGGATCGCGGCCTACCACGCCTTCGGCGAGCCCACCTCGACCCTCACCGCGCTGCAGCCGATCGGGATCTACTCGATCCCCGAGGTCAGCTACGTCGGTGCCACCGAGGCCGACCTCACCAAGGACGCGATCCCCTACGAGGTCGGCGTCTCGCGGTACCGCGAGCTCGCCCGCGGCCAGCTCGCGGGCGACTCGGCGGGCGTGCTGAAGCTGCTCGTGTCCACCGAGGACCTCCGGTTGCTCGGGGTGCACATCTTCGGCACGTCGGCGACGGAGCTCGTGCACATCGGTCAGGCGGTGATGGGATGCGGCGGCACCGTCGAGTACCTCGTCGACGCGGTGTTCAACTACCCCACCATGTCCGAGGCGTATAAAGTCGCCGCACTCGACGTGATGAACAAGATCCGGGCATTGCGGAACTTCAGCTGACCATGCCGATTCCGGTCCCCACGCGGCCTCCTCGGTACGTCTAGTGTGAACGCCGTGATACACCTGCCACGTCCGAGTGAGCGCTTCCGCGCCTGGTTTCTGAGCGGTATGTCCGACCGCGCCGGAAGCCATCAGGGCCCGCACGCCGCTGAGGTCGAGCACCCCCACTCATGGTGGAAGGTGATGTGCCTCACCGGCGTCGACTACTTCTCGTCCCTCGGTTACGCGCCCGCGATCGCGTTCGTCGCGGCCGGTGTGGTCTCCCCCTTCGCGACGCTCGTCCTCGTCGCGCTCACCCTGCTCGGCGCACTGCCGGTGTACCGGCGCGTGTCCCGCGAGAGCTTCAAGGGCTCGGGCTCACTCGCCATGCTGGAGCGACTGCTGCCGTGGTGGGGCGGCAAGCTGTTCGTCCTGGTACTGCTCGGCTTCGCGGCCACCGACTTCATCATCACCATCACGCTGTCGGCGTCGGACGCCGCAGCCCACGCCGCGGAGAACCCCTACTTCACCTCGTTCCTGCACGGGCACAACATCGCGCTCACGATCCTGCTCGTCCTGCTACTGGGAGCGGTGTTCCTCAAGGGCTTCAAGGAGGCGATCGGCGTCGCCGTGGTGCTGGTGGGCGTCTACCTGGCCCTCAACGTCGTCGTCATCGGAGACGCGCTGTGGCGCGCGCTGACCGGGCCGGGGTACATGGCGCACTGGACCAACGCGCTGACGCTGCAGCACCCCGACCCGCTCGCGATAGTCGGGGTCTCCCTGATCGTGTTCCCCAAACTCGCGCTGGGCATGTCGGGCTTCGAGACCGGCGTGGCGGTGATGCCCCAGATCCAGGGCGATCCCGACGACGACCCGGCCTATCCGCGCGGACGCATCCGCGGCACGGGACGCCTGTTGACCACCGCCGCCATCATCATGAGCGCCCTGCTCTTCACGTCGAGCATCGCGTGCACGCTGCTGATCCCGGCGCAGGACTTCCAGTCGGGCGGGCCCGCGGACGGGCGCGCGCTCGCCTACCTCGCGCACCTCTATCTGGGTCCCGTGTTCGGAACGGTCTACGACTTCAGCACCATCGCGATCCTGTGGTTCGCGGGCGCGTCGGCGATGGCCGGCCTGCTGAACCTGGTCCCCCGCTACCTGCCGCGCTACGGCATGGCACCGCGCTGGGCGTCCGCGGTCCGGCCCCTGGTCGTGGTGATGACGCTCATCGCGCTCGGGATCGTCCTGATCTTCAAGGCCGACGTCAACGCCCAGGGCGGCGCATACGCGACCGGCGTGTTGGTACTGATGACATCGGCGGCGATCGCGGTGACCATCTCGTGCCACCGCAAGAACCAGCATGTGCTGACCTGGGTGTTCGGCGTGATCTCCGCCGTGTTCGTATACACCACGGTGGACAACACGATCGAGCGCCCGGACGGCGTCCGGATCGCCGCCTTCTTCATCGTGGCGATCATGATCGTGTCGATCGCGTCCCGCGTGCGGCGGTCGTTCGAGATCCGTGCCTCCTCGATCACGTTCGACGACAAGGCCCTCGAGTTCATCCACTCCGACGCACAACAGCAGCACGCGATTCGCATCGTCGCGCACGAGCCGGACGTCGACACGAAGAAGGAGTACCGAGAGAAGGTACGTGCCGAGCGCCGCTTCGGTCACATCCCGGGCCGCTCGCGCGTCATCCTGCTCGAAGTGTGGCCGCGCGACTCATCGGACTTCCAGGAGGATCTGGAGGTCCGCGGCATCGAGAAGTTCGGCTACCGCCTGCTCAAGGTGCACTCCGGTACGGTGCCGAACACCATCGCCTCCCTGCTCATGTACGTCCGCGACGAGACGGGCATCGTGCCTGAGATCTACTTCCAGTGGTCTGAGATGAACCCCGTCGCCAACATGGGCAAGTACCTCGTGGAAGGCGCCGGCGAGGTGGCAGCCGTGTGCCACGAGGTACTCCGCCAGGCCGAACACGACCCCAAGCGACGCCCGTCGGTGCACGTGTCCTGAGCTCGGACCGGTCACGGACGCCACACGAAAGGCAGTTCGTGATGGCTTGCCGGCAGGGTCTCGACGGTGATCCACGGGTGACGCCGCCGCAGGTCGGCCGCCATCCGCCGAGCGTCGTGGTAGCGGCTGCGCTCGGCGAGGACGACCCGCACACCGCCCGCCTGCCCGGCCAGCCGATCGATGTCGGCAGGCGACGGCCGCGGCAGTCGCACCGGGCGCATCCGCGACCCATCGGCCGCCGCCGCACCGAGGCGCAGCCAGGCCGGATCGAGCGCGGCGCCGCCCGTCTCCCAGTCCAGGTAGCGCCGCCAGCGCCGGCCGGTGGGCGCGAGCAGCAGTGGCACCGCGTGCAGCGCCGTCTCAGCCGACACCCGCGCGAACACGCCGGTCGGATCGAGCAGCGTCACCCCCGCGACCAGGTCGGGCCGGTCGAGTGCGAAGCGGACCGCGATCTGCGCGCCGTAGGAGTGGCCGACGACGGTGACCGGCCTGCCTGCCGCGGCACCCGTCTCGCGGCCCGCCGCGGCACCCGTCTCGCGGCCCGCCGCGGCCACCACCTCTGCGCACCACGCCGCCACGTCCCGCCACCCGCGTAGGCCCTGGCGGCGCAGCGAACAGCCCGCGTCCCCCGGCAGGTCGGGAGCGATCACGGTCGCGCCCATCGCGAGGTCGGCGACCTGCGGGAACCACACGGTGGATGTGGCGCCGCCGCCCGGCAGGAGCACCACGAGCGGGGAATCGGCACCGTCGGGCCCCGGGACGACGGTGATCCGCGTCCGGGCCCGCGCGGTGTCGCAGGTGACGACGGTGACGTCACCCCATCGCGCGAGGACATCGCGATAGGCGGCCGCGAACCGCACATCGTGATCTGCCATCGGCATTCCTCTCGATAAACGAGATAATCGATTATCGAGAAGACTATGCCCGGCCGATGCGCCACGTCTACCGTGTAGCCGGTGGACCCACGTCACCGGCTGGTGCACCGACTGCGTGACATCACCCTCGCTTTCGACGCCGCGATCACCGAGTTCGGGCGCACGAACGACCTCGGCCCCCGCGACATACGGGCGATCATCGCCCTGCTCGACGCCGAGCGGGCGGGCACCGTCGCGACCCCCGGTTGGCTGGCGACTCGACTGGCGGTGAACTCCGCGTCGTGCACCGCGCTCGTCGACCGACTCGTCGCGGCCGGGCACGTCGCACGCGGAGCGTTGGCCGGGGACCGTCGTAAGGTGGCGCTCACCGTGACGCCGGAGGCGCGCGCGCTGGGCGAGCGCTTCTTCCACCCCCTCCTGGCACCGATCGAGGCTGCAGCACAAGAGCTCTCCGTCGCGGATGCGATGCTCGTGGACGCCTTCCTGACGGCGTGCACGGGGTGAGCCCGCCGTCCGACCGGTAGGAACCTGCTGCCGCGACCCGCGCCGGAACACGTTCGCCCTGAGCGGAATCCATCCGCACGGGAATCTGCGACCGCCGGATACCGTTGGTACCGATGACGCGAGAGTGCGTCGACGGGCCGATCGTGAGACCCTGGAACGCACTCCCACCAGGCAGGAGGTTGACGTGGACGAGCAGTCGCACATCTACGAACTGGAATTCCCCGCACCGGCGGTGTCCGATCAGGACGGCAACGGGCCGGTGTTGGTGCACGCCCTCGACGGGTACGCCGACGCAGGTCACGCCGTGCGCATGCTCAGCGAGCACCTGCGCAAAAACCTCACGACGGAGTTGGTGGCGTCGTTCGACGCCGACGAGCTGATCGACTATCGGTCGCGCCGACCCGCGATGACGTTCGACGACAACCGCTTCGTCGACGTCGACGCCCCCGAACTGAACCTGTACGCGATCAAGGACCTCACCGGTCGGCCCTTCCTACTGCTGTCCGGCGCCGAGCCCGACCTCAAGTGGGAGGCGTTCATCAGTGCCGTCGCCGGCCTCGCCGAGCGGTTCGCCGTCAAGCGCGTCGTAGGCCTCAACGCGATCCCCATGGCGGTTCCCCACACCCGTCCCCTCAACGTGAGCGGCCACGGCAACACGCCGGCGCTGCTGACCGAGGTCCGCACGTGGGACGCCAAGATGCGGATGCCCGGCAGCGCGTCGACGCTGCTCGAGTTCCGGCTCGCCAACAAGGGCTACGAGACGCTCGGCCTGTCGGTGCACGTACCGCACTACCTCGCGCAGAACGACTACCCGGATGCGGCCCTGGCACTCGCCGCGGCGCTGGGGCGCACCGTCGGCCTGCAGTTGCCCGACGGCGAACTGCCCGCGGCCGCGCACGAGCTCCGCGAGCAGATCGACGCGCAGGTGGAGCAGAGCGGCGAGGTGGCGGCGGTGGTGTCCGCCCTCGAGACCCAGTACGACGAGTACGTGCACTCAGGCCAGCCCAAGGAACTGCTCATCGCCGAGGGCGAGGAGCTACCCAGCGGCGACGACCTGGCCAGCGAGTTCGAGAAGTTCCTCGCTCAACAGGCGCGCGACGACGAACCGGGGGATGATTAGCGGCACCCGACACGAGGAGGTATCAGGTGCAGGTCTCACCATCAGGTACCTCGCTGCGCTTCGCGACCGTCCACGGCTACCGCCGCGCGTTCCGGATCGGCGGCAGCGGCCCCGCACTACTGCTGCTGCACGGGATCGCCGACAACTCGCTGGTCTGGGAGCCGCTGCTGCGGCAGCTGACCCAGCGGTACACGGTGATCGCACCCGACCTGCTGGGACATGGTCTGTCGGACCACCCGCGGGCCGACTACTCGATCGCGGCGTTCGCCAACGGGATGCGCGACCTGGTGACCTACCTCGGGTACGAGCGGGTGACCCTGGTCGGGCACTCGCTCGGCGGTGGCGTCGCCGGGCAGTTCGCGTACCAGTTCCCGCAGATGGTCGAACGACAGGTCCTGGTGTGCGCGGGCGGTGTGAGCCGGGACGTCTCCCCCGCGCTGCGCCTGCTGTCGCTGCCGTTAGCCGACTCCCTGATGGGTGCGCTCGCGGTACCCGGCGCACTCCCCGTGCTCGGGCTCTCGCTGCGTGGGCTGCACCGGTTGCCACTGCCCGTGTTCCACGACAACGCCGAGCTGGCGGACGCCCTGGAGCGGATGCCCGACCACGGCTCCCCGGAGGCGTTCGGCCGTACCCTGCGCTCGGTGGTCGACTGGCGCGGGCAGGTGGTCACCATGCTAGACCGATGTTATCTCACGTCCGCGATCCCCACGCTGATCGTCTGGGGCACAAACGATTCCATCATCCCGGTCAGCCACGCAGCGATGCTGCACGGTGCGATGGCCGGCTCCCGACTGGAGCTGTTCGACGGTGCCGGACACTTCCCGTTCCGTGAACAGCCCGACCGCTTCCTCGATGTCCTGTTCGACTTCGTCGACTCCACCCTGCCCGCGCGGCTCACCCTCGACGACCTGCAGGAGTCGCTGCGTCGCGGGATCACCGAGGACGACATCACGGGCGACGACGAGACCCGATTCGCGGTGCTCGAGGAGCTGGGCGGCGGGGAGCGCTCAGCAGTCTAGGCCCGGTCGCCGGGGGCGGCGAACGCTCGGCACCGAGGGCCGACGGTGCCGGTACCCTGACGCACGTGACCCTCGCCGACCTCGTCCCCTCCGCCGCCGACCCGGACTCCGTCTTCGAGGCGTTCGCGGGGTGGGTCACCGACCGCGGCATCGCGCTCTACCCGGCGCAGGAGGAGGCGCTGCTGGAGGTGGTCTCGGGCAGCAACGTGATCGTCGCGACGCCGACCGGATCCGGCAAGTCCATGGTGGCGCTGGGCGCGCACTTCGCGGCGCTGGCCGCAGGCCGGCGTACGTACTACACCGCCCCCATCAAGGCGCTGGTCAGCGAGAAGTTCTTCGACCTGTGCGCCGTGTTCGGCTCTGAGAACGTCGGAATGGTGACGGGCGACGCCACCGTCAACGGCGACGCGCCGATCGTGTGCGCCACGGCGGAGATCGTGGCGAACCTCGCGTTGCGCCATGGGGCCGGGTCCGACATCGGCCAGGTGGTGATGGACGAGTTCCACTACTACAGCGAGCCGGACCGCGGCTGGGCGTGGCAGGTACCCCTCATCGAGCTGCCGCACGCGCAGTTCGTCCTGATGTCCGCCACACTGGGCGACACCTCGTTCTTCCAGAAGGACCTCACCCGCCGCACCGGCCGCCCGACCGCTCTGGTGTCGAGCGCGACTCGTCCCGTACCGCTGCACTTCTCGTACGCCACGACGCCGATCCACGAGACCATCGAGGAACTGGTGACCACCCACCAGGCACCGGTGTACGTCGTGCACTTCACTCAGGCCGCCGCTGCCGAGCGCGCTCAGGCGCTCACCTCGGTGCCCCTGTGCACGCGCGAGGAGAAGGACGAGATCGCCCGAGCCATCGGCGATTTCCAGTTCACCACCGCGTTCGGCAAGACCCTGTCGCGGCTGGTCCGCTCCGGGATCGGCGTCCACCACGCGGGTATGCTGCCCCGCTACCGTCGGCTCGTCGAGAAGCTCACGCAGGCAGGGCTGCTCAAGGTGGTATGCGGCACCGACACGCTCGGTGTCGGCATCAACGTACCGATTCGTACCGTGTACCTGACCGGGTTGACCAAGTACGACGGCACCCGCACACGACACCTGCGGGCCCGTGAATTCCACCAGATCGCCGGCCGCGCCGGCCGGGCGGGCTACGACACCGTCGGCACCGTCGTGGTGGCAGCGCCCGACCACGAGATCGAGAATGCTCGACTCGAGGCACGCGCAGCGGGGGATCCCAAGAAGCTCAAGCGGATCCAGCGCAAGAAGGCGCCGGAGGGGTTCGTGTCGTGGGGCCGCGGCACCTTCGACCGACTGGTCGCGGCTCCGCCCGAGCCCCTCGTGTCGCGGTTTCACGTGACCAACTCGATGCTGCTGAACGTCCTTGCGCGGCCACAGAACTGCTTCGAATCGATGCGGCACCTGATCGAGGGCAGCCACGAGAGCCGGCCGAACCAGTTGCGCCACATCAAGACTGCGATCTCACTGTTCCGCGGCCTGGAGGGCGGCGGCGTCGTCGAGCGGCTGCAGCGACCCGACGAGTTCGGCCGGCACGCACGGCTCACCGTCGAACTGCAGCCGGACTTCGCGCTGAACCAGCCCCTGGCGCCGTTCGCGCTCGCGGCGCTGGAGCTGCTCGACGAGGAGTCCCCGACGTACCCGCTCGATGTGATCTCGGTGATCGAGGCCGTGCTGGACGATCCGCGTGCGGTGCTGCGGGCGCAGGAGAACGCGGCGCGCGGCGAGGCCGTCGCGCGGATGAAGGCCGACGGCATCGAGTACGACGAGCGGATGACCCTGCTCGAGGAGGTCACATATCCGAAGCCGCTGGCGGACATGCTGTTCCCCGCCTATGAGACCTACCGAGCGGGGCATCCGTGGGTGTCGCAGTTCTCGCCGTCGCCGAAGTCGGTGGTGCGAGAGATGATCGAGCGCGCGATGACCTTCTCCGAATTCGTCTCGCGCTACCAACTCGCCCGCTCCGAGGGCGCCGTGCTGCGCTACCTGTCCGACGCCTATCGCACGCTGCGGCACACCGTCCCCGAGGCCGCGGTGACCGACGAACTGGACGACTACATCGTGTGGCTCGGCGCGCTGATCCGGTTCGTCGACTCCTCGCTGGTGGACGAGTGGGAGGAGATGACCTCACCCGACCCGGTGGCGGCGCACGCGTCCGCGCCCGAGATCGGACGGTCGCAGTCGATCACCGCCGACGAGCGCGCGTTCGCGGTGATGGTGCGCAACGCCGTGTTCCGACGCGTCCAGCTGGTCGCCGAGGAGGAGTACGACCTGCTCGACGAGATGGACCCGGACGTCGACTGGTACGAGGCCTTCACCGACTACTACGAGGACTACGACGACATCGAGACCGGCTCCGACGCCCGTGGGCCGCAGCTGTTCTCGCTCGACACGTCGTTGCCGCGCGCCTGGCGGGTGCGCCAGGCGATCGCCGACCCCGACGGTGACCACGGCTGGGCGATCACCGCCACCGTCGACCTCCCCGCATCCACCGACCGCGGCGAGGTCGTCCTCGTGGACGTGGCGGTGCAGTCCGGGTGACGCCGAGGAAGACGAAAGACCTGCGATGACCGAAGACCATGAGCCGGCCGGCGGCCGCGGGGTGCCGGGTCGCGCGCCGGGTGTATCGGAGGTGACGGCGTTCGTCGCCGAGATCTGCCTGCTCGCCGCGCTCGCCGTGGGCGGCAGCGGGCTCGGCCGCCAGACCGCGATCCACGTCGCGCTGGCGGTGGCACTGCCGGTCGCGGTCTCCGTACTCTGGGGCCTGCTGCTGGCACCGCGCTCGGCGCAGCGACTCGGCCAGCGGCCGCGGCTCGTCGTGAAGCTCGCGCTGACGGTCCTGGCCGCGGTGCTCCTGGCGGCGACCCACTCGGTTCCGTGGGGCGTGGCCCTCGCGGTCCTGGCGATCCCGGTCTTCACGGTGGGCGAGCTGCGCGAGCGCACCGCCGGGCCGTGAACCCGGGTCCTGCTCGATCTACTCCTGCTCGGCCGAGCGGCGGCGCTCGGCATGCAGGGACTTGACCCGCCGCTCGTCACGGAGCACCGCCCGATACGCGGACCGCTCCGCCTCCAGCCAATCCGGCATCTCGGAGAGCAGTGCATCGATCTGCTCGGTGGTGAGTGCATCGCCGACGCCGCCGCGGGCCAGCCCGGAGATGGAGACGCCCAGCTTGGCCGCGACGAGATTCTTGGGGTGGGGGCCGTGCGCGCGCAGATCGCGTAGCCACTGCGGCGGATCCGATTGCAGTGCAGCGATCTCCGCGCGCGACACGACGCCGGTGCGGAAATCCTCGGGCGTCGCCGGCAGGTAGACGTCCAGCTTCTTGGCGGCCGTGGCGGGATTCATGGTCTGCGACGGCTTCTGCGCGTTCATGCTGGTCAGGTTATCGCGCGGTAGCCTGGCCGGGTGAGCGCGCCCGATACCCACCCCGTCTTCCGCCTGGCGTACGTGCCCGGCGTCACCCCGGCGAAGTGGGTCCGGACCTGGGGTGAGCGCCGCCGCGACGTGCCGCTCGAACTCCTCTCCTGCTCGGCTGCCGACGGTGTCGAGCTGCTGACGTCCGGCGGCGCCCACGCGGCGCTCCTCCGGCTTCCGGTGGGCGGCGCCGACGAGCTCGATTCGATCGTCCTGTACCGCGAGACCGCCGTGGCGGTAGTGCCCACCGACCACCTCCTGACCGCCGCAGACGAGGTGACGGTCGCCGACCTCGCCGACGAACCGGTGCTGCATCCCCTCGACGACCCCCTGGAGTGGGGCACCCGCCCCGGGCTCCCCGTCGAGCACCGGCCCGAGACCACAGCCGAGGCCGTCGAGCTGGTCGCCGCGGGCGTCGGCACGGTGGTGGTACCCCAGTCCCTCGCGCGGCTGTACCACCGCAGGGACCTCACGTACCGCCCCGTCACCGACGGCCCGGTATCGCCGGTGGGGCTGGTCTGGCCGGCCGGGGCGCCGGACGAGCTGGTCGAGGAGTTCATCGGCATCGTCCGGGGTCGGACAGCCAATTCATCACGGGGACAATCTGATCCGCCGCCGAAGCGGACGGCCCGCGAGAAGGCGCTGGCGAAGCAGGCGGCCCGCGCCGCCGCGGGGAAGTCTCCCGCACGGCGACGCGGGCCGGATGCGCGTCGGGGTCGACGGTGACGTCTCGCCCTCGCCGGATCGTCATGCCTCCGCAGGCTCTGCTTCTGTCGTGGCTGTGAGCGCCTGGCCTCCCCAGCCGGAGACCCCGACCACCTTGGCGATGGCGAGATACACCAGGTAACCCGCAGCACACCCGATGAACCAACTGTACTTCGGCATCCAATCCATCGTGTCCGTCAGCTTCGGCACCACCACCGACGCCA
>NZ_BAABFR010000127.1:0-12511 GCF_039541155.1 Tsukamurella soli | reverse complement strand
CACAGAACGACATGGCTACGATCCGACTTCCGCTGCTGCTGGCCGCCGGACAGCCGCGTCACGGCGCGGCGCCCCTCTCCCGGCAAGCCGACCAGCTCGAGCAGTTCCTCGACGCGTGCGGCGGCCGCGGCCCGCGGCCAGCCCTGGCGGGCCAGTCCGTAGGCGATGTTCCCGGCCACGTCCCGATGCCCGAACAGCTGCCCATCCTGGAACACCACCCCGAACCGGCGTCGGTGGGTGGGCACCGAGCGCAGATCCGTGCCGTCGAACGTGACGCGGCCCGCGGCCAGCGGCTCCAGCCCGGCGATCGCCCGCAGCAGCGTCGACTTGCCACAACCCGACGGCCCCAGCAGCGCCGTCACCCGAGCGTCGTCGCCGCCCACGTCCAACGACACACCGTCCACGGCCACCCGCCGGCCGTAACGCACGCGCACCGATTCCACGCGCAGCATCTAGAACTCCACCTGCGCCGGGTCGTCGCGGCGGATCGATTCCATCGCCGCCACGACCACTACCGTCACCGCCACCAGCAGCACCGAGCACGCGGCGGCCGTCGCGGAGTTCGCCCACCCGGGCCGGCTCATCAGCTGGCCGATCAGCACCGGCAGCGTCATCGCGTCGGGCCGCACGAGGAAGCTCGCGGCGCCGAACTCGCCCAAGGTCACGGCGAACGCGAAGCACGCGGCCGCCGTGATCGGGCGCAACACGGTCGGGAGGTCGACGGTGACGAACACGCGGACCGGCGATGCGCCCAGCACCGCAGCCGCCTGCCGTAGCCGATCGTCCACCGCGCCGAGTGCCGGCGCGATCACCCGCACCACCAGCGGCAGCGCGACCAGGCCCTGCACGATCGGCAGCCACACCGTCGATGTCCGCGCCGCCACCGGCAGCACCTGCAGAGCCACGAGGTACCCGAAGCCCAACGTCACCGCGCTCACCCCGAGCGGGAGCATCACGACCGCGTCCGCGAACCGGCCCAGCGGCCCGCGCAGCCGCGTGACGGCGATCGCGGCGAGGAGCCCCAGCACCAGCGCTATCATGCTGGCCTGCAGGGCCGTGACCAGCGACATCGTGAGCGCCTTCAGGGGCACGACACCGACCACCGCCTGTCCTAGCGCGCGGTAGGCGTCCAGCCCCAGCCGCGCCGACGGGTCGGGGTGCAGCGAGCGCGACACCAGCGCGAGCAGGGGATAGACCAGCAGCACCGCGGTCACCGTCGCGGCGACGACGATGGCGACCCACGTCCGCAGGGTGCGGCGCACCCGGCGATCCGCCGACCACCGGGCGGGCTGCGCGGCGAGCCGCCGGCGCAGCACGGTGCCCAACGCCACCACCGCGACCACCACGACGATCTGCACGAGCGCCAATGCCGCCGCGGTGCGGAGGTCGAAAGCGCCCACGACCTGCTGGTAGATCTCGGTCTCGACGGTCCGGAAGCGGGTCCCGCCCACGATCAGGATGATGCCGAAGCTGGTGGCGCAGTACAGGAACACGACCGCCGCGGCGGACGCGATCGCGGGCAGCAGGACGGGCAGGCCAGCAGTGACGAACGCCCGCACCGGCCCGGCGCCCAGGGTGCGCGCAGCCTGCTCCGTGCGCGGGTCCATCCGTGCCCAGACCCCTCCCACGATGCGCGCCACCACCGACACGTTGAAGTAGGCGTGCGCCACCAGGATCGCCCACACGGTCTCCGACAAGTGCAGGAAACCCAACGGGCCGGTATCCGAGAACACCGTGCGGAACGCAACGCCCACCACCACCGTGGGCAGCACGAACGGCACCATCACCAGTACGCGCAGCACGATCTGCCCCCGGAAGTCCGCCCGCGCGGTCAGCCACGCCAACGGCAGGCCCAGCACCACGGTCAGCAGGGTCGATGCCGCGGCCTGCCACAGCGTGAACCACACCAGCCCGACGCCGCCGGCGGCGCGCAGCCCGGCGATCGGGTTCGGCCCCGCGGTCAGCAGCCCACGGCCGACGATCGCGGCCAGCGGCCACACGAAGAAGACGCCCAGTGCCACCAGCACCGGAGCCAGTAATCCATAGACGACGCGCGGGGCGCGGCTGCCGCCGTTCACCTGCCCATCAGCGTGCGCCACGTCCGCAGCCACCCGTCCCTGCCGGCGGCGATCGCCGACGCCGCCATGGTGGCCGGGTGTGGCGGAGCAGGCGCGAACCGCTCCCACGTCGCCGGGAGCGGGACACCGCGCGTCACGGGGTACACATACATCGACTCCGGCACCGCGACCTGCGCCTGCTGCGAGAGCAGGAAGTCGATGAACTCCCGAGCACCCTCGGGGTTCTTAGCGCCCCGCAACACCCCGGCGAACTCCACCTGCCGGAAGCACGTGTCGAGCAACGCCTTCGTCGGCGACGTGTCCGGCGCGCCGTTCGCACCCGGCACCACCTCGTCGGCGGGCGAGGACGCGTACGACACCACGATCGGCTTCGGGCCCTTGCCCGACGAGCCGGAGAAGTCGGTGCTGTAGGTGGTGTTCCAGTCGGAGGTGACGGTGACGTCGTTGCCCTTCAGCTTCGTCCAATAGGCCTGCCAGCCGCCGGGATAGCCGGGCGCTCCTGCGGCGCCGTCCCCCATCGTGGCGATGGTCCCCAGCAGGAACGCCAGGCCCGGCGAGGCGGTGTCCGGGTCCTCGAGTGAGGTGAGGCCGCGGTAGCGAGGGTCGGCGAGGTCGGAGTAGCCCGTCGGCTCCGGCAGATCGTGCGCGGCGAAGTACCGGGTGTCGATATTCACGCACACGTCGCCGTAGTCGACGGCGGTCAGCCGGTTCTCACCCGGGATCCCGTAGGCATCGGCGCCGTTCACCGCAGCCGGCGACGTGTACGGCACGAAGACTCCCCCCGTCAGCGTGCGCGACGCGAAGGTGTTGTCGACGCCGAAGGACACGTCACCGGGGGGTGACCCCGCGGTGAGCGTCAGCTTCGTGGCGAGGGTCCCCGCGTCGCCGAATTCCACGGTCTTGACCGTCAGTCCGGTCTTGCGGGTGAACGCCGCGAGTACCTGGTCGGGCAGATGGAACGAGTCATGCGTCACCAGGGTCACGGTGCCCGCCGCCGGCGCCGCCGACCCCGAGCCAGCCGCCAGGGACTGTGCCGACGGTGCCGTACCGGTCGCGCAGCCCGCCACGGTGACGACGGTCGCGGCGAGCGCCACCGCGGCGACGGCGCGCGAGGTCAGGCTGCTCGGGGAGAGGCTGCGCGAGGCAGGCAGGCGGCGCAGTTGCACCGCAACAGCCTACCCAGTGTCGTTCAGCCTGGTGACACGGCCGTACCACCGCGGCGGGCGTACGCCCCGGCCAGGATGAGGGCGACCAGCCCCACCGTGGCGACCACGTTCGGGCACAGCGCCAGCGCCCAGACCGGGCCCGAATCGATGTGCAGCCACCCCAGCACCGCGCACCAGCCGTGCACGCCCACGTAGCTGTACGCCGCGTACGCCACTGCCAGCGCTCGCGCCCACACCCCCGTCGCTCCGCTCGCCCCGTGCACACCCCCCGTCGCTCCGCTCGCCCCGTGTACACCCCCCGTCGCTCCGCTCGCCCCGTGCACCAGCCACACCAGCGTCGGCACGATCCACACCCAGTGGTGGATCCACGAGATCGGCGACGCGAACAGCCCGAACGACTGTGCCAACACCAGCGCGATCAGCGCATCACCCCGGCGGCACACCCACCACGCCGCCAGGAGCGCCACCGCCGCCACCCCGATCGCGATCAGCACCGCGGGGCCCGACCCCAGGTCGTGTCCAGCGAACCGAGACAGCGCTCCGCGCAGCGACTGGTTGTCCGGCTTCGCGGGATCGCCGATCGGGCCGGTATCACCGATCAGCACGGTGAAGTAGCGGCGCGACTCCGCCGGCAGCAGCACGTATCCGAACCCGACGGTGGCGGCGAACACCACGCCCGACGCCACCGCAGCCCACCACCGCTTGCGCGCCAGCAGGAACAACCCGCCCACCGCGGGCGTCAGCTTGATCCCCGCGGCGATGCCCACCAGGGCGCCCGCCGCACCGTCGGACCACGCCGGGCGCAGACCGCCCCACCGCCCCTCACCGCCGCCAGGTGCGTACCGCGCCCCGCCGCCAGGTGCGTACCGCGCCCCGCCGCCAGGTGCGTACCGCGCCCCGCCGCCAGGTGCGTACCGCGCCCCACCGCCAGGTGCGTACCGCGCCCCGCCGCCAGGTGCGTACCGCACGGTGATGAACGCGGCCCAGACGCCGAGCGCCATGAGCACAACGTTGATCTGCCCGTAGTCGAGGTTGGTCCGCACCGGGTCGAGCCACAGAACGCCCGCGGTCCACAGCATCGCCGTCGAACGCGGAACGTCGCGCAGCGCCGGCGACTCCCCCCGCGCAGCCCGCAGCATCGCCAAGCTCATGGCGATCACGAGATAGAGCAGCACCACCGTGAGTATCAGCCAGCCCAGCGCCACCACCGGGAACGGCACCGCGTGCAGCGGCGTGAACACGATGGCGGCGAACGGTGGGTAGGTGAACGGCAGCGGCTGCCGTGGGGTGTACTCGGTGAGGGCGAAGTCGTACAGGCCGCCCGCGACCACCCGGTGGGCGGCCTCGTAGTACACCCGCAGATCGACGAAGTTGAAGTTGTGCGGACCGGCGAACACCCAGATCAGACGGGATGCCACGGAGATCACGAGGGCCGCGGCCGCCACCCGTGTGCGGATCCGGTCCGACGGTGACGCCCCGCTCGCCGTAGGTCTGATCGCCGCGGTCACCCGCACCACGATAGGGCGCGGCGCACATCACACTCACACCGGCGACGTTTGCGTAACGGTCGCAGACTGCGGGACGATTGAGGGGCGAGTGCCCCGGGCTGTCCGCCGGGGGCCGACGGAACCCCGCCTCCGGGATCCGTTGACCAGCCCCTGGAGAGGACGACACGTACCCGATGATCCCCCGTACCCACCGCCGAGCAGCCCGTCTGATCACCGCAGGCACCGTCCTCGCGGCATCCGCCGTCCTGGCAACCGCCGGCACCGTCTCCGCGGCACCGCTGCCCCCAAGCCTCCCCACTCCTGCCACCACCGCCGACCCGTCGGTCGTCGCCGGCATGCAGCAGTACATCCCGGCGCTGATGAGCACGCTCACCCAGACCGGCCCCGACGGTAAGGGCGTCGACCCGCAGACCCTCGCGCAGGCCACGACGGCCCTCAAGTCGATGCCCAACCTGCCCCCGCAGGTGCGGTCGATGGGCGGCTCGGTGATCGGGTTCGTCAACGGCACCGGCAAGAACGCGGTCGACCCCAACGGCCCCACCGCGCCGGTGTCCATCAACAGCCCCCGTGTGCAGCAGTTCCTGTACCCGACCATCGCCCAGAAGTGCGTCGCACCGACCAAGAACAATTCGAGCGGCAACGCCATCGGCTCGGCTGTCGTGGTCGCCGGCCCGCAGAACGTTCCCGCCCCCGGCCCCGGCCAGGGCCAGTCGGGCTACGTCTTCACGGTCCCCGGGACGGGTGTGGCCGTCGACGGCGACTCGAACAAGCCCCTGACGGTGTCGTGGGTCAACCTCGACACCCACCAACAGGGTGTCGCACAGCTGAAGCCGAACGACAAGATCAACGCCGTGAGCGGCCCCGCCACCTACACCGCCATCGTCGACACGGGCGAGGGCCGCGTGTTGTCGTCGGTATACGGCACGATGGTGTGGAAGGACGCGACAGGCAAGGCCACCAGCTGCACCGTCGCACCCACGATGGGGATGGTGTACGTGTGACAGCAGCGGCTGGGGCGACCGGAGGGATACCTGCGCTCGGCGCTGGCGGAGCGACGGAGAGCGCGCCCAGCGCGACGGTGATCGGCGCGCACGCGTTCCGTGCCGTACGTAGCGCTCGCATGTACGTCGACGTCGCCGTCGTCGTGGCCCTGCTGCTGGCCACCAACCTGATCGCGCATTTCACGACGAGCCTCGCATCGCTCATCACCGTTCCGATAGCCGCCGTCGCGTTGGTGGTGATCGCCCGGCGTCGCGGCCTCGACTGGTATGAGCTGGGCCTGGGGCGCGAACAGTGGCGCTCGGGTGCGAAGTACGCGGCCGGTGCGATCGCGCTGGTGGTCGCCGTGATCACCATCGGCGCGCTGCTGCCGTTCACCCGCTCGCTGTTCCTCAACGACCGCTACGCCGCGTTCTCCACCGCCATCGTCTCGTCGATGGTGATCATCCCGCTGCAGACGGTGATCCCCGAAGAGCTGGCGTTCCGCGGTGCCCTGCACGGCACGCTGTCGCGCGCTCTTCGCTTCCGCTGGGTGGCGGTCACCGGGTCGCTGCTGTTCGGCCTCTGGCATGTAGCCTCGTCCCTGGGCCTGACCAGCGGCAACGCGGGTCTATCGAAGATCCTCGGCGCCGGCCCCGCCGCCCAGATCCTGGGTATCCTCGGCGCGGTGGTCGCTACCGGCGCGGCCGGCTTCGTGTTCACCTGGCTGCGCCGCCGCAGCGGCTCGCTCATCGCGCCCATCGCGCTGCACTGGTCGCTGAACGGCGTGGGAGCCCTGGCCGCGGCCATCGCCTGGCACATGCTCGTCGCCTGATGCGCTGAGTGCCGAGGGCACACCCGTGCCCGCGTTCCGCGGAACGCGGGCACGGCTCCGATCAGACCGGTTCCGCGGCGGCTGCGAGCACAGCCTCCTCGTCGATCTCCAGCGTCGCCGCAGCGTCCTCGAGGGGGATCGGTCTGCCGGCCATCATCGCGTCGCGGCGGGTCTTGTCCAGCTGTCCCTCCCAGCTCGCCACCACGAAGGTCGCCACGCAGTTCCCGAGCAGGTTCACCGTCACCCGCATGGAGTCCATCAGCCGGTCCACACCGAGCAGCAGCGCGACGGCCGCCACCGGGATCGCGCCGTGGTCGAGGGTGCCCACGGTGGCGGAGAGGGCGAGGAACGACGAGCCCGGCACACCTGCCATCCCCTTCGACGTCAACATCAGCACCAGCACCGCGGCCAACTGCTGCCCCAGCGACAGGTGGACGCCGAGCGCCTCCGACAGGAACAGTATGCAGATCGACAGGTACATCGTGGCGCCGTCGAGGTTGAACGAGTACCCCGTGGGCACCACGAGTCCCGTCGTCGCCTGCGAGCACCCGGACACCGTCAGCTTGGACATGATCCGCGGCAGCACCACCTCCGTGGACGCCGTGCCCAGCGCGAGGAACAGCTCGTCCTTGATGTACACGAGGAACTTCCACAGGTTGACCCCTGCGAAGACACGCGCGATCACCGCCAGGATCAACATGAACAGCACCGCGGCGAGGTAGCAACAGCCGATGAGCTTCGCGAAGCTGCCGAGCGATTTGACGCCGTACTGGCCGATGATGTACCCCATGGCCCCGAACGCACCGAGCGGCGCCACCCGCATGATCCAGCCGACGATCGTGAACATCACATGGCTGGTCTGGTCCACGATGGTGAGGATCACCGGCGGCGCCTTATGCCCGAACTGCGCCAGAGCCAGGCCGAACAGGACCGCGAAGAACAGCACCTGCAGCATCGAGTTCTTCGCGAACGCATCGAAGATCGACGTCGGAATGATGTCGAGGAAGAAGTCCGAGGTGTGCGGCAGACTACCGCCGCCCGTCGACTTCGCCACGGCGTCGGAACCGTGGGCCAGGGTCGCCGGATCGATGTGGAACCCGGCGCCCGGCCGAATGATGTTGCCCACCACGAGCCCGAAGAACAGGGCGAAGGTGGTCACGACCTCGAAGTAGATCAGGGCCTTGCCGCCGATCCGCCCCACCGCTCGCATGTCGCCGACGTGCGCGATCCCGAGCACCACGGTGCAGAAGATGATCGGTGCGATCACCATCCCGATCAGCTTGATGAATCCGTCGGCGAGGGGCTTCACATCGTTGCCGACCTTCGGCCACAACCAGCCGACGACGATGCCGAGCACGATAGCGGCGATCAACTGGGCGAACAGCGATCTCCACCAAGGGGGCTTGTTAGCCAACCGACGAAGCTCACTATCGGGTACTGCTATCTCATGACTCATCGGTCTAGTTGACTACCTTGACGTCTCAATCGTGTACCCGGCGTGTTTCCACCCTGATACCCGTTTGCGCCATTTTTCGTACTTGTTCTTTCATATCTTTTCAACCGACGACCGGCCCCGCCGCTCGCGGGCCGCGGGCGCCGCCACCGTCGCCGCCACGATCGCGACCAGCACCACCACCAGTCCACCGAGGATGCTGAAGTACTGCCCCAGCACGCCGATCACGGGCGGGCCGGCGAGGAATGCGACGTACCCGATCGTCGAGACCACGGACACCCGCGCGGCGGCCATCCGCGGGTCGTCGGCGGCGGCGGACATGCCGACGGGGAAGCCGAGCGACGAGCCCACGCCCCACGCGGCCACACCGACGTATGCGGCCCAGGCCGGGCCGAAGATCACCAGCGCCAGCCCCACGAACGCCAGCACCCCGCACGCGCGCAGCACCCGCACCCGTCCGAACCGGGCCAGCATCGACGTACCGAGCACCCGCCCCAGGGTCATCGCGGCCACGAACAGACCGAACGTGAACGTGCCCACCGGCTTCGACACGTGGTGGTCGTCCACCATCGCCAGCGCCAGCCAGTCGTTGGCGCTGCCCTCGGCGAGCCCCATCCCGAGCATGACGACGCCGATCGCGATGGTGCGGGGATCGCGCCACACAGACCACCGCTCGGCCGCGCTCACCGGGGCGTGATCGCCGGCGTCGTGCGCCGCGTACGGCAGCGGCCGCAGCGCGAACCAGCCCGCCACGAGCAGCACCGCGCTCACCGACACCATGTGCGTCAGCACGCCGATGTGCGCCGCCTGAGCCAGCGCCGCGACCACGGCGCCCACGACGGTGCCGAGCGAGTAGGACGCATGGAACAGCGGCATCACCGGCCGGCCGAGTGCCCGCTCGTTGTCGGCGCCCGAGAGGTTCATCGCCACGTCGGACATGCTCACGGCTGCACCCAGCAGCACCAGCGGCGCCAGCGTGAGCACGTAGACACCGGCCTGGGCGCCCGCGGCCGCGGCGATCGCGGTCACGCCCACGGCGGGCAGGCTCACCACCAGCGTCCGGCGCGACCCCACCCGCGAGACGACGGGGCCGGACGCCACGAGGCCGATCACCGAGCCGATCGCGATGCCGAACGTCAGCATACTGACCTGCAGCGTCGAGGCGTGCAGGTCGTCACGGATCTGCGGCAGCCGCCCCAGATAGCTGGCGAGCACCAGCCCGATCACGGCGAACACGACGAACACCCCGTTCCGCCAGCGCCGCGCCTCCCCGGGGTCGACCGACGTCGCTCCCGTCCTATTCGCCACGGACACCGTCACCCCTTCGTTCGAAACGTTTCGATGCGCTGTATTAGACTATGAATCCGTGCCTTCGGAGTCAACCCGAGTGACCCTCGTGCAGGTCGCGGCCGCAGCCGGCGTCTCGCTGTCGACGGCCTCGCTCGCGTTCGGCGAGGGCAAACCCATCTCGCCTGGGACACGCGCCAAGGTCCTCGCGGCCGCGGGGCGACTCGGTTACCAGGGCCCCGACCCCCGCGGTCGGTCGCTGCGCAGCGGCCGCACCGGCATCATCGGCGTCCAGGTGGACGCACATGTCGCGCGCGCGTTCCGGGACCCCGTCGTGATCGGCATCCTCGAGGGCATCACCGACGCCCTCGCCGACACGACGACCGCCGTGCTGCTGCTTCCCGACACTCTCGACGACGCCGGCCTGCACGCGGCACCCGTGGACGGCGTGGTGGCGGCGGGGTGCTCGCCGCACCTACAGCGCCTCCGTGACGTGATGGGGCGCCGGTCCGTCCCGGTGGTCACGGCCGGGAACCAGGTCGACGACCAGGGCTGCGTCGGCATCGAGAACGCCGCCGCCACCGTTCAGCTGGCCCGGCACCTGCACGGGCTCGGCCACCGTCGCATCGCGATCGTCGCGTTGCCACCGTCGCAGGTGGGCGATGCCCGGGTCGCCGGCGCCTGCGAGGTGTTCCCGGACGCCGAGATCGTCTGCGCCACCGACAGCACGATCGACGCGGGCTGGGCGGCCACTCGCGATCTCCTCGAGCGGGGCACCCTGCGCGCGGACGGCGGCGGGGCGACGGCGGTCATCGCCCAGTCCGATCTGCTGGCCGCCGGCGTGATCCGGGCGGCCGAGGCGGCGGGCCTGCACGTGCCACGGGATCTGTCGGTCACCGGCTTCGACGGCATCGCGATCGACGGCTTCGACAGCCACCGCCTCACGACGATCCGGCAGCACATCACCGAGCAGGGCCGCCGGGCGGCGGAGGCCGTACTCGCCACCCTCGACGAGGGCGCCCCGCTCCCCCGGATCACCGTTCCCGTCGAGCTGGTGCTGGGCGACACCACCGGCCCCGCGACGTGATCGCCTACGCCTCCCGCAGCTCGTCCACCGCCGCCGCGAGCAGCGCGGCGTAGCCGTCCGGATCCGGTAGCGCCTCGGGCGCGCTGGTCACCGTCAGCGTCACGACCTCACCGATGCCGTGGATCCCGTGCGTCACCCCCATGGCCGGCGACAGCGCGGGGAAGCCGGCGGTGAACGCCACCCGCCCGCCGCCCAGCACCAGATCGCTGTCGCCGCGCGCCACCGACGACACCACGGTGGCGCCCCCCACCACCGGTGGTGGGGTGTCGATATCGAAGCCGCGTATGCCGATCCGGGCCAGCACCGCGGGAACCGACGCATCGGCCGCCCGGATCCGCGCCCACGCCGGATCGGCGGCACGATCCCGCGCCGCACGTAGCGAGCGCCCGATCAGGCTGCGCCGCAAGGAGACCGGGGTCCCGGGATGCAGCGGCACCGAGACGTTGCCGAAGGCGTTGTGCTCGTCGCCGCGCCGTGGCCGGGCGACGGTGACCTCCGCGGTCAGCGCGCCGGGCACGTCCTCGCCGCGGACGGTCAGGAGTCGCTCCAGCGCAAGGGATATCGCAGTCAGGCCGCCGACGGTGACGGTGCTCCCGCCCGCCGCGAGGTCGGCGCGTCCGCGGACCAGCAGCCGGATGTCCCGCGCGGGTCCGGGCCGGGTGTTCAGCGAGGTCGGTGGGCACGGGTCGGCCGGTGGTGGGACGTCGCCGTCCTCGGTTCGCCGGTCCAGCTCGGACCGTGCGGGTACGGCGCCCGCGCCGCGGACGACGGTGCGCGCCAACGCCGTCGGGAATCCGACCCAGCCGAGCGCGGCGGCCGCTGCGGCGGGGACCGGGCCCCAGCGGCCGGGCAGTACGGTGTCGATGTCCGGAGGCTGGCGGGTCAGCAGCCGGCGAGCGATGTCGGACGCTCGGCGTCCGTCGGCCAGCGCATGCGAGATCTGCAGCACCACAACGATTCCCTCCGCCGTGCAGCGCGGCGCGCCCACGACGGGGCCGAACAGATGCAACCGCCAGGCGGCGACGCGCGGATCGAGCTGATCCGCGAACAGGGCGGCGACAGCCTCCCGGACTCCCCGCACACCACCGCCGGCGACCCAGTCGCCACCGTCGTGGGTACGCACGTCGACGGCGTCCCCGCGCACCCAGTACGGATAGTCCAGTCCCCCCGGCACCTCCGCGACGCGGGTACGCAGTTCGGGAAGGGTCGCGGCGCGGGCGGCGAGGTGGCGGGCCAGGCGGTCGACCGGCTGCCTGGTGCCGTCGAAGCAGTACAGCAGGAACTGGTCGTTGGGGATCAACGCCGACGACCACAGCGTCCTGGCGTCGCTCGCCGCGAGGCGGGAGCCCCGCGCCCCGAACACCACCGGTCCGAACCCGGGGGTCACGCGAGCAGCTCCGCCCGGTACACCAGCGCCGCGGCGCCCACCAGTGGGGCGTCACCGTCGAGACCCGCGTCGACGACGCGCGCGGCGGCGACGTAGCCCAGCGGGTGTGCGGCCACGACAGCGGCGATGCGGTCCACGAGATCCGGTGCGACCCGGGCGAATCCGCCGCCGATCGCCACGACATCGACGGGAACCAGCGCCAGCGCGCTCCCGATCGCCTGGCCCGTCGCGGCCGCGCATCGCGCTACCGCCGCAACGGCCACCGGGTCGCCCGCTGCGTATGCGGCGGCGAGGTCGGTTCCGGTGATACCGGCGAATCCCTGCTCGCGCGCCCACGACACGATGTTGGGGCCGGACGCCACCGATTCGAGCATGGTGTCGCTGCCCAGACAGTCGCCGCCGGACATCCCGGCCACCTGCATCTGGCCGATGTGCCCCGCGTTGCCGCCCAATGCCCGGCCACCGACGATCAGCCCGCCGCCGACGCCCGTCGACAGTACGATCCCCAGTGCACTCGACGCGCCCCGGGCCCCACCCAGCCACTGGGCGGCGAGCACCACGGCGACCCCGTCGCGGCGGAACCGAATCGGCAGCCCCGCCCCCGCCGCATCGGCGATCCGGTCCCGCAGCGGGAAGCCGTGCAGGGCGGGCAGGTTGATCGGCGCAGCGCGGCCGCCGAGCTCATCGACCGGCCCCGGCACGGCGGCGCCGACACCGGTCACCGTCACGCCG
>NZ_BAABFR010000126.1:0-12874 GCF_039541155.1 Tsukamurella soli | reverse complement strand
CGGCCAGAACCAGCCCCGGCCGGGTGCCTCGGCCGCGGCGGCCAGCGGCGAGCCGAGCGCGACGGCGTCTGCGCCGCAGGCGATCGCCCGCGCGATGTCGCCGGACGTGTGGATGTCACCGTCGGCGATCACGTGTACGTAGCGGCCGCCGGTCTCGTCGAGGTAGTCGCGGCGGGCGGCCGCGGCGTCGGCGATCGCGGTCGCCATCGGCACGCCGATGCCGATCACGTCGCGGGTCGTGGTGGCACCCTCGACCGAGCCGTAGCCGACGATCACGCCGGCCGCGCCGGTGCGCATCAGGTGGAGGGCGGTGCGGTGGTCGCTGACGCCCCCCGCGACGACGGGGACGTCGATCTCGCCGATGAAGGTCTTGAGGTTGAGGGGTCCGGAGACGCCGAGCTCGCCGGTGGTCTCACCGCCCACGTGCTCGGCGGAGATGATCGTGCCGTGGATGATCAGCAGGTCGATGCCCGCCGCGACCAGCGTCGGGGTCAGCTCGCGGGCGCGCTGCGGCGACACCCGGACCGCGGTCGTGACGCCCGAGTCGCGGATCTGCTTGATCGCCGCACCGAGCAGTTCGGCGTCGATCGGCGCGCTGTGCAGTTCCTGCAGCTTGCGGATCGCAGACACGCCGGTGAAGTCCTTCTCGGCGAGCGCGAGGACCTCATCGATCCGGGCCTGCGGGTCGCGGTGCCGGCTCCACAGGCCCTCCGCGTTGAGCACACCCAGCCCGCCCTGGCGGCCGAGCTCGATCGCGAACTCCGGGGACCCGACGGCGTCGGTGGGATGCGCGAGGATCGGCGAGTCGAACCGGTATGCGTCGATCTGCCAGGCGGTGGACACCTCCTTCGAGGAGCGGGTCCGCCGCGACGGGACGATGTTGACGTCCGCCAGCTCGTAGGTGCGACGGGCCGTGCGGCCCATGCCGATCTCAACCAGGTCGCGCAACGCGAGTCCTTTCGTGGGCGCGCGCGTGCCGCGCGCCGTCGTGGGCCGGGCGCACGTGCGCCCGCCCGATGTACGTGTGGAGGTACCCGCGGGCGGGCCGGATCGTCCGCCGCTCAGGCACCGCGCCCTCGGCTAGGCCGAGTAGTTGGGCGCCTCCACCGTCATGGTGATGTCGTGCGGGTGGGATTCTCTCAGACCCGCGGCGGTGATCTGCACGAATTGCGCCTCCTGCAGCTCCGCGATGGTCTGGCTGCCGGTGTAGCCCATCGCGGCACGCAGGCCGCCCTGCAGCTGATGGATCACCGACGACAGCGGCCCGCGGAACGGGACCCGCCCCTCGATGCCCTCCGGGACCAGCTTGTCCTCGGACAGCACGTCGTCCTGAAAGTAGCGGTCCTTGGAGTACGACTTCGCCTGGCCGCGGCTCTGCATCGCCCCCAGGCTGCCCATACCGCGGTAGCTCTTGAACTGCTTGCCGCCCACCAGCACCATCTCGCCCGGCGACTCGGCGGTGCCGGCCAACAGGGAGCCGAGCATCGCAGTCGACGCGCCGGCCGCGAGGGCCTTCGCGACGTCGCCGGAGAACTGCAGGCCACCGTCGGCGATGACGGGGACGCCCGCCGGCTTGGCCGCAGCGGTCGCCTCGAGGATGGCGGTGATCTGCGGCGCGCCGACGCCCGCGACGACGCGGGTGGTGCAGATCGAGCCCGGGCCGACGCCGACCTTGACGGCGTCCACGCCGGCGTCGATGAGCGCCTGCGCACCCGAGCGGGTGGCGACGTTGCCGCCGACGATCTGCACCCGGTCACCGATCTCCGCCTTGAGCTTGGAGAGCATCTCGAGCACTCCGTTGGAGTGCCCGTGCGCGCTGTCGACCACCAGCACGTCGACGCCGGCATCGGTGAGCGCCATCGCGCGCGCCCACGCCTCCTCACCGACGCCCACCGCGGCGCCCACCAGCAGGCGGCCGTCGGAATCCTTGGTGGCGTTCGGGTGCTGCTCCGTCTTGACGAAGTCCTTGACGGTGATCAGCCCGGTCAGCCGGCCGTGACCGTCGACGATCGGCAGCTTCTCGATCTTGTGCCGGCGTAGCAGCCCCAGAGCGGCCTCGGCCGTGACGCCCTCCTGCGCGGTGACCAGCGGCGCCTTGGTCATCACCTCGGCCACCGGGCGGTCCTGGTTGACCTCGAACCGCATGTCCCGGTTGGTGATGATGCCCACGAGGCAGCCGGCCTCGTCGGTGACGGGCAACCCGGAGATGCGGTAGCGGGCGCACATCGCATCGACCTCGCGCAGCGTGTGCTGCGGCGTGCAGGTGACGGGGTTGGTCACCATGCCGGCCTCGGACCGCTTGACGGTCTCGACCTGCCCCGCCTGGTCCTCGATCGCGAGATTGCGGTGCAGGACGCCCATACCGCCGTTACGGGCCATGGCGATGGCCATCCGCGACTCGGTGACGGTGTCCATGGCGGAACTGATCAGCGGCACCCGAAGGGTGATCTCCCGTGTCAGGCGGGTCGAGGTGTCCACAGCCGAGGGCACGACATCGGACGCAGCGGGCATGAGCAGCACGTCGTCGAAGGTCAGACCCAGCATCGCGACCTTGTTCGGGTCGTCACCACCGACGCGGACGGGTCCGGTGCGGACAGGCTGGGAAGGGCCGGGCTCGGTCATGAAATCAATGGTATCCGGCGCGTGGAAGTGGCGGGAAAGCCCCGGTCCTGCGTACCGTAAGGGCGTGCGCAACAACCTTCCCCCCGGCCTCCCGCCGGACCCGTTCGCCGACGACCCGAGCGATCCCACCGCCGCACTGGATTCGATGGATCCCGGGCAGCCGCTCGACCCGGCCGAGCGCGCAGCCGTGGAGGAGGATCTCGCCGACCTGTCGGTGTACGAGGCGTTGCTGGCACACCGCGGCATCCGCGGTCTGGTGATCTGCTGTGACGACTGCCAGGAGGATCACTACCACGACTGGGACATGCTACGCGCCAACCTGCTGCAGTTGCTGGTGGACGGCACCGTCCGGCCACACGAGCCGGCGTACGACCCCAGTCCCGACGCATACGTCACATGGGACTACTGCCGCGGGTACGCCGACGCAGCGATGAACATCGCCGAGGAGGAGGGCTGAGCGGGGGCACCTCGCGCGCAGCGACAGACACGGAACGAGCCCGGCACCGAATGGTGCCGGGCTCGTTCCGTTCTCATCGTCCTGGTTCCCGTCGTCCTGGTTCCCGTCAGTGGGTGGGGCGGGGCACCGGCACCGTCGTGAGCGGGATCTGCGGAACCGCGGGGACGTCCGGCGGGCGGATCCCGCCGTCACGGCCGGGCGCGATGCCGATCGGGCCGGTGGTGCCCGTCGACCCGCCGACCAGGTCGGGCGACGGCGTGTGGGTCGGAGGGGCCGACGGGGTGCCGACCTGGGTCGGCTGCTCGCCCGTGTCACGGTCGGGCGGCGCGGTGGTGACCGGCTGCTCGATGGGCGGCACCTGCGTCGCAGTCGTCTCGCCCGGGGGCGCGGTGACCGTCGACTGCGTCGGCGATGTGGGGCGGTCGACCGGCGGGTGCCGGGGGTGCACGGGGGCACGCACGTCCACCGGCGGGTGGTGACCTCTATCGGGCACATTCGCAGCGCTGGCGCCGGGCGAGGTCGGCGTGCGGCCGCGGTCCGGTCGCTGCGTCGAGCTCTGAGCGAGGATCGACGGCAGCTGCGCTACCGCGGTCGGGGTATCGGTCGGCAGCCCGGCAGCAGCGGCCAGCGTGCGCGCCTGTTGCTCGAGCGCGGCCCGGACCTTGGGGTCACGGACTGTGTCGACCTTGGCCCGGACCTGCGCGAGCGCGGTCGCCACGCCAGCCCGGTCGCCGGTCTGCAACGCCGCCGAAGCCTGGTTCAACTGGGCCTTGGCCTCTGAGGTCACAAGCGTCTGGCTCGCCTGCTGAGCGAACATCACCGACTTGACGTTCCACAACGGGTCGCCGGGGTTGGACCGCTGCACGAAGACGAGCGCCCCCACGACGACGGCGATGAACGCCGCCGCGGCACCCGCGACCAGCTGGAACCGTCGCGCGGGGGATCGCCGCGCCGTGCTGGGCGCGGCGAGCACCTCCTCGAGCGTCGGGCGCTGCGCGATGGGAGCGGTGACGATCTCGTCACGCCACTGCGCGAGCAGGGACGCGAGCTCGTACTCGGCGTGCGTGTCGGTGGCGACGGCGCCACCACCCGCAACGGCGTCCAGCAGTTCGTCGTCCCGCCGGACTGCGGCGATGTCCGGACGCCCGTCGTCGCGGACACGATCGACGAAACCGGTGTCGGCGGCGCGGAAGCTCTCGGTGCGGCCGTCGGGCCGCATCGGGCGGATGGGCGGCCCGAGCCGACGCGCGCCGGAACGGCCGTGCTGACGTCCCGACGGGTCGGAGGGACGCGATGCGCCCGGTCCCGGCCGCCCCTGCCCGGCGGGCGGGTTGCCCGACGGACCACCGCCGGGACCTCTCCTCGGCCCACCCGGAGGATTCCCCCCGGGATTCTGGTCACGCCCCTCTGCCACTGTTCTCACCTTCTCTCGCCAGCTCGTTCTTCAGTCTCGCGAGCGCGCGATGCTGCGCCACCCGAACTGCTCCGGGTGTGCTTCCCACCGCTTCGGCCGTCTCCTCGGCGGACATCCCCAGGACGACCCGGAGGATCACGATCTCGCGCTGCTTGTCAGGCAGTGTCGCAAGCAACCTGTCCATCCGGCGCTGCGCATCGGAATCCAGGGCGCGGGCCTCGGGGCCGCCTTCGCTCGAAGCCGTCTCGGGGATCTCGTCCACGGGGTCGGACTTGTTACGCCCGGCGCTGCGGAAGGCGTCGGCCACCTTGTGCGCCGCGACGCCGTAGACGAACGCCATGAACGGTCTGCCCTGGTCCTCGTATCGAGGCAGCGCGGTCATCACGGCCATGCATACCTCCTGTGCGATATCGTCGGCCGACAGCGTGTGACGCTCTCCGCCGCCCACCCGCGCACGGCAGTACCGCACCACCGGTGGGCGGATGCTCTCAAGGACGTCGGCGAGCCCGTTCCGGTCGCCACGCACAGCAGCGTGGACAGCGCGGTCCAGTTCCTCACCTGCCAGATTCATCGCCCGTGTGCACCCCACCGTTACAGTCGTCGAACTCGCCCCGCCACGTGCGCCGCCGTTCGGCGGCCCGAGGCGTGACCGGCGTCAGCTCCAACTCCACTCCGCGGTCACTCTCCAAGCCCGCTCGCATGCGACCTACCGCGCGAGCCGAAAACCGCACCTTCGCGCGCGAGCAGGCTCGCGATGCGGTCCGCTTCACCTCCGAGCCGCCGGCCCTCCGGGCCACCGACCAACGCGCCGACAAGGCGGGCACCGGCCCACTCTAGTGGACGCAGTCCGTGATCAGCGGCGACCTCGTAGCCGCACCGCGCCGCGGCGACCGCCTCGTCCGGCCTACCCGATGCCGCCAGCGCCGCCGCCCGGATCAGGGCGTTCTTTGCGTGGTAGCGCGGCCGCGCAGGCCCTGGATCGCGCGCTGCCAGGTCGTCCGCAGCCGTCGCGGAGCCGCGCGTGTCGCCGGTATAGACGGCGGTCTCGGCGGTGACCCAGGCGCGGCGGAGCGCCGCGCGGTCGGTGGTCCACCAGGGCGCCGGGCCGAGGTCGGCCGGCGGCGACGTGCCCGGCGGGGCATCCATCCGGGAGTAGACGGTGCCGGCGCGGTCGAGCAGCGTCCGCGCCAGCGCGAACCTGCCGGTGCCGAGGGCGTCGGCAGCGAGCCCGACGAGGGCGTCGACGGCGAACGCGCGCGCGATCGGGTCCGCGGGCCAGGCGAGTGCGGTAGCCGATCCCGCAAGCGCGGCGGCGAGCGCAGCACCGTCGACCGCCGATGCGGCTCGGTGGCGACTCGTCTGCCGCAACATCGAGGCCCGCAGGCACAGCCCGGCAGATGACCACACGCCGGTCCGCGCGGCGAGCCGGGCGGCGAGGACACGCGCGCCGGCGAACCGGCCGGTCCCGGCGAGCGCGACGGCGCGGGACCAGTCACCATCGGGCAGCAGTTCGGGAGACACGGACCGATCCCCGACCCCACGGTCGGCAGCACTCGCCCGGCCGAATGCGGCGACCACCCACCCGTCCGGGGCCGCCGCAGCGTCGGATACACCGAGTCCAGTTTGCAAAGAATTAACCTCCGATCGCTGGTGCGCACAGATCGGCGCATCGAAGGCCGAATTCTGCGGGCATGTTACTCGAGCGTGAATCGCCGAGCCGCGGCCAGTGACCTAGCCCCGTGGCCGACAAACGGATATTACGGACACCGGACATCGGACAGTCGCCTCGTCGAACCCGCGAAATCGGCGTCCACCTGCAGGTTCACCCCGACATCGCATGCCGGACCCTGCCGCGGATCGCGCCCGGGCGGCTCCGCTCATAGCGGTCTCACAATGTGAAATCAACGTTAAATCGCAGGGTGATCGCAGCGCTCACCAACCGTGAGTAGGCAGTTGACCTCGCGGTTGCGGATTGCATACGGTAATTCTGCGACCGGAACAACGGAGTTTCCTAAGCACCATGTACCGCCGACACGAATTCTCCATCCAGGTTCGTCGGCGTCGTAGCGGCTCTCGGGCCGCATGAGTGTTAGGAGTGGCGATGCCGCAGCCGAATCACCTTCCGGGCCCCAACGCAGACCTCTGGGACTGGCAGATGCACGGACGCTGCCGGGGCGTCGACAGCGCCGTGTTCTTCCACCCGGACGGCGAGCGGGGCCGCGCCCGCGCCCAGCGTGAGCGGCGCGCCAAGGAGATGTGCCGCGAGTGCCCGGTGCTGCTGCAGTGCCGCGAGCACGCGCTGGCGGTCGCCGAGCCGTACGGGATCTGGGGCGGGCTGTCGGAGACCGAGCGCGCCGTGCTGATGAAGCGCGCCAGTCGGCGTATCGCCGGCTGAGCCGGCAAGGTCAGCACCGCTTCGCCTACCGTGGCGGACCCGCGTCGATCCGGGCGCGGCCGATGGCCACCTCCTCGGGCGAATCGAGCGCGTCCCAGAACGAGTCGACGAACCACGTGTAGCCCACGTCCGCCAGCGCTGCGGCACGTTCGACCTGCCGTGCCCGCTCGTCGAGTGGATATCCCGCCTCGCCCACCAGATCGTACGGGCCCGTGCGGCCGGCGGCTGCGCGTAGTGCCTGCACCTCGCGGACCGCGCCGGCGAGTTCCGGCACCGTCGGGTCGTAGTCGGCGGCGACCTGCCCGCCCGGCGGCCGGACGTTGGGGAGCAGGCCGTCGCACCGGGCGGCACGTGCCATGGACCTGCGGGATCCGGCGAGTCCGACGCACCACACCGGGATCCGCGGCCGCTGCACGCTGGGCGGCGGCCCGTGGAACGGCGGCGGATTCACGCGGTGATGCCGACCCGCATACGTCAGCGGCTCACCGGACCACAGCCCGAACAGGATGTCCAGGTTCTCGTCCATGCGTTCCGCGCGGACGCGCCGGCCCTCGTCGGGCTCGAACGCCGTCCATGCCGGAGTCACAGCGCCGAGCCCTACGGGCAGCACGACCCGACCACCCGACAGCAGGTCCAGGGAGGTGGTCACCCGCGCGAGGTCCCAGGGTCTCCAGCGCGGGAGCGGCGTGAGCATTGTGCCGAGCCGGACCCGGTCGGTGACCAGCGCAGCGGCGGTCAGCGCGATCCACGCGTCGAGCCCGGACACCGCCTCCCAGGAGAAGACGGCGTCCCACCCCGCCTCCTCAGCGGCTCGTGCGGCGTCGGCGAACCTTCTCGGGTCCTTGTCTGTGATGACGATCCCGTACCTCATGCCCAGACCGTAGACCGAGGGTCGGACGAGTCCGGACGAATCCGACAGCGGTGTTCGGACCTCCGACCGTCGACAGGGCGCTCAGCACGAGACCCCCGGCCACACGAGGTGACCGGGGGTCTCGAGATCGCGGGCTGCGGTTGCCCCGCGGATGTAGCGGTGACGAGCCTCAGTGCGCGTGGCCGTGCCCGTGGCCTGCGTGCGCGTCCGCCTCCTGCTTCTCCGGCTTGTCGACGACAGCGGCCTCGGTGGTGAGGATCATCCGCGCGACCGACGCGGCGTTGAGCACCGCGTTGCGGGTGACCTTCACCGGGTCGATCACGCCGTCGGCGACCAGGTCACCGAACTTCAGGGTGGCGGCGTTGAAGCCCTCCCCCGTCTCGGTGACCGTGTTCACCACGACGGCACCGTCGACACCGGCGTTGCTGGCGATCCAGAACAGCGGCGCGGTGAGGGCTCTCCGGAACGCGCGGACCCCCAGCTGTTCGTCGCCCGAGGCCTGAGCCTCGAGATCGGCGAGCTGCGCGGCGACCTTCACCAGCGCGGTACCGCCGCCGGAGACGATGCCCTCCTCGACCGCGGCCTTAGCAGCGGAGACCGCGTCCTCGACGCGGTGCTTGCGCTCCTTGAGCTCGGTCTCGGTGTGCGCACCGACGCGGATCACCGCAACGCCGCCGGCCAGCTTGGCGAGGCGCTCGGACAGCTTCTCGCGGTCCCAGTCGGAGTCGCTGACCTCGATCTCGGCCTTGATCTGCGCGACGCGCTGCGCGATGTCGGCGGACGTGCCGGCACCGTCGACGATGGTGGTCTGATCCTTGGTGACCTCGACGCGGCGGGCCGTGCCCAGCAGGTCGAGACCGGCGGTGGCCAGCGTCAGCCCCAGGTCCGCGTTGATCACAGTGCCCGCGGTGACGATCGCGAGGTCCTCGAGGAACGCCTTGCGGCGGTCACCGAAGAACGGCGCCTTGACGGCAACGGCCTTGATGGTGCCGCGCAGGGTGTTGACCACCAGCGTCGACAGCGGCTCGCCCTCGACGTCCTCGGCCACGATCACCAGCGGCTTGCCGGCGCCGACGACCTTCTCCAGCAGGGGGAGGAAGTCGGGCAGCGAGCTGATCTTGTCGCGGAAGAGCAGGATCAGGGGGTCCTCGAAGACCACCTTCTGGCTCTCGAGGTCGGTGACGAAGTTCGGGGAGATGTAGCCCTTGTCGAACTGCACGCCCTCGGTGACCTCGACGTCGGTGTCGACGCCCGAACTCTCCTCGACGGTCACGACACCGTCGGCGCCCACCTTGGTCATCGCGGACGCCACCATGACGCCCACCTCCTCATCGCGCGAGGAGACGGTGGCGACCTGCGCGATCGCGCGCTCACCGTCGACGGGGGTCGACTGCGTCAGCAGGATCTCCGAGGCGGCGTCGGCGGCAGCGCCGACACCCCGGCCGAACGCGATGGGGTTCGCGCCGGCGGCCACGTTGCGCAGGCCCTCCTTGACCAGGGCCTGGGCGAGGACGGTGGCGGTGGTCGTACCGTCGCCGGCCACGTCGTTCGTCTTGGTGGCGACCGACTTGACCAGCTGGGCGCCCAGGTTCTCGAAGGGGTCCTCGAGGTCGATCTCCTTGGCGATGGTCACACCGTCGTTGGTCACCGTCGGGCCGCCGAAGGCCTTGGCGAGCACCACGTGCCGGCCGCGCGGGCCCAGGGTCACCTTGACGGCGTCGGCGAGCTGGTCGACGCCCGCCTCGAGGCCGCGTCGGGCGGCCTCGTCGAATTCGATCTGCTTTGCCATGTTGCTCCTTCGCAAACGCCGACCGCCCCGGGCCGCGCGCCGCGGTTCTCACCGAAGCGCGGGCGCGGGGCGGTCTGCTCGAGTAGGCAGTGCCTGCGGGTTACTTGCCGATGACGGCGAGCACGTCGCGCGCCGAGAGCACCAGGTACTCCTCACCCGCGTACTTGAACTCGGTGCCGCCGTACTTGCTGTACAGGACGGTGTCGCCCTCGCTGATGCCGGTGGGGATGCGGGTGCCCTGCTCGGTGATCCGCCCCTCGCCGACGGCGACGACGGTGCCCGTCTGCGGCTTCTCCTTGGCGGTGTCCGGGATGATGATGCCCGACGCGGTCGCGGTCTCCACCTCGGTGGCCTGCACCAGGATCTTGTCGTCAAGCGGCTTGATGTTCACGCTTGCCACGTTTCGCCTCCATGTGGGTAGCTGTAGGTCTTCAACTGTTCTCCGTCGGCCCTTGGTCACAGCCGTCGTCGCGGGTGCCGGCGTCACCGTGTGCGCGCGACCTCGAGTCACGCATCACGAACCACCTAGCACTCTAGCGAGGTGAGTGCTAGCACTCAAGGGCGGGCCGTAACAGAATCGCGTATTCGCTCTGGGCGTACACCGCCGGCGGCGATCCGGTCAGTCCATCCGGCGCGCGAAGGCGAGCACCGCCACCGTCCCCGCCAACCCCGCACCGGCGAGGCCCATCACCACCGCGACCGAGGTGGTCATGCCCGGCAGCAGGCCGTCGACCGCCTGCCCGCTGGCGGTGATCGCGGTGACCACGGCCATCATCACGGCGCCGCCCACCTGGATGGAGGTGTTCAGCAGCCCCGACGCCAGCCCCTGCTCGTCGTCGGCGACGCCCTCGGTCGCCTGCGAGTTGACCGCCGGGAACGTCAGCGCGAAGCCCACGCCCAGCAGCACGATCGTGGGGAACAGGAACAGCCAGTAGCTCTGACCGGGCGTGACCCGTAGGAACCAGGCGTACGCGGCCAGGAACGCGGCGAGCCCGAGCGCCACGAGCAGGCGCGTGTCCACCCGCTCGAGCAGGCGATCGATCTTCGTCGCCGATGCCACCACCAACAGCCCCGCGGGCAGGAACGCCAGCGACATGCCCAGCGGGCTCCAGCCCAGCGAGTCCTGCACGTACAGCGTCACCAGGAACTGGAACGCCGCGTACGCGCCGAACATCACGAAGCCGGCCAGGTTGGCGTGCACGAGCCGCACCGACCGCAGGATGCCGAGCCGCAGCAGCGGGTGCGGGTGCTTCAGCTCGATCGCGACGAAGGCCGCGGCGAGCACCCCGGCCCCCACGAACAGCCCGACGGTGACCGGCGAGATCCAGCCCGCCGCCGGCGCGCGAACCACCGCGAAAACCAGCGCCAGGAGCGCGCCGGTCGAGGTGAGGGCGCCCGCGACGTCGAATCGCGCCAGCCGGAACCGCTCGACGGGCGCCGTGCGCGGGATCACTTGCCAGCCGACCACGAGCAGCGCGAGCGCGACGGGCCCGGGGAAGAGCAGCGTGACCCGCCACGAGAGTTCGGTGAGGACGCCACCGAACACCAGGCCCAGCGAGAAGCCCGACGCGCCGCACACGGTGTAGATCGAGAACGCGCGGTTGCGAGCCGAGCCCTCGGCGAACGTGGTGGTGATGATGGACAGGCCCGCGGGCACGGTGAACGCGGCCGCGATGCCCTTGACGAAGCGCAGCGCGATCAGCGCAGCATCGACGTCGACGACGGCCGTGAGCACCGATGCCACGCCGAACACCAGCACCGCACCGAGGAACACGGGCCGCCGGCCGAGCAGATCGGATGCGCGGCCGCCGAGCAGCAGTAACCCGCCGTAGCCGAGAACATAGCCGGAGACGATCCACTGCAGGGTCGAGGGGCTCATGCCCAGTGCGGTCTTGATGGACGGTAGCGCCACTCCCACCATCGAGATGTCGAGGCTGTCGAGGAACAGGGCGCCGCACAGGACCAGCAGGAGCAGCCAGATCCGGCCGTTCCAGCCGCGGTCCGACGTCACTTCGAGATGGTGGGCGAGGCCGGGCGACTGCGGGTCGGGCGGCCCGGCGTCTGGGATCGGGGTGTCGATGTCGGTTGTCGTCACGCCAAGAACTCTATGCGTTTGCATTCAATGCGTCCACATATATTTCTAAGGACAATATTTCTTCGGAACTGGTAGCATCGCGACATGTCCGGTTCCCCCGTCGAGGCGGCGCTCGGTCCCGCTCAGGCATCAGACGATGCGCTCGCCGCGCACTGGCACAACCTGATGCGCGACTACAGCCGCATGACCTGCGCACTCGATCGCGCGCTGGCTGCGCACGGGCTCACATCGTCGGAGTTCGAGGTGCTCGAGCAACTCGCCCGCGCGGGCGCCGACGGTGTCCGCATGGCCGACCTCGCGGACCGGGTCCACCTGTCGCAGTCGGCGCTGTCACGTCTGGTCGCACGGCTCGAGAAGGACGGCCTCGTCGCGCGGTCGATGTGCCCCACCGACCGCCGGTCCGTGTTCGCCACCATCACCGACGCGGGCGGGCACCGCTACGGCGACGCCCGCCCCACCCAGCGCGCGGTGCTGCGCGCCGAGTCCGCTACCTGCGAGGTGGGTTCGTACCTGTGCGGGGACCAGTAGCGCGCGCGTAGCCCACGCCCAGCGCGAGCAGCAGCCCGCCGACCAGTAGGAATGCAACGGCGCGGACGATACCGTCGAGCGCCGACAGGTCGAACAGGAACAGCTTCGCCACCGCCCCGCCGACCATCGACAGCCCCGCCGTGAGCGCGATCCGGTCGCCGGTCCGCCGCGCCCACCCCAGCGCGACGCCGCCCGCGGCGAGCCACGTCACCGTCGCCGCGCCGTGGCCGACGAGGTAGCCGCCCGTGCCGCCGAGCGCGAAACCCGCGTTGGCGAACAGCACCGTCGTCGCGCCCAGGGTGGTCGCGAGACCCGCGACCCACACCGCCGCCGCACCCGAGCGGGCGTGCGGCGCGAACCGCCACGCCGCAGCCACCCCGAGGGCAGCCGTCCCCGCGGCGCCGACGACGACCGCCACGGAGCCCGCCCAGGGGACGGGCGACGCCGATGCCGTGGTCACGACCGCCGCAGGCAGCAGGATCAGCGCGCCCAGGGCGCCGAGTCCCAGGCCCACCCAGCGGGACGGCGCATCATCCGCCCCGGCCATGGCGAGCAGCACCACGCCGGCGCCGATCAGCATCGGTGCGCCGTTATGGGCGCCGAAGACGGTCAGCACGGCGGCGACCGCGGCCGCTCCGCCCGCCGCGTACCACGCCGCGCGCGTCCGGACGACGGTGCCGGGCAGCCACGCGACCGCGAGGCA
>NZ_BAABFR010000125.1:0-12906 GCF_039541155.1 Tsukamurella soli | reverse complement strand
CCGCCGGTCGCGCTCGCCCCCGTCGCATCGACGCCGGCCGAGCCCGCACAGGCGTCCGTGCCGAGTGGCGAGGCCGCGGCTATCGAGCAACTCCGCGCCGACAACCGCGCCCTCGCGGCCCAGCTGTCGACGCTGCGCACGGACTACCGGTCGATCGCGGCACGCGGGCGCCTGCAGGGCTCCGGCGCGGTCGACCCGACCCGGTTCGACGTCGAGCAGCGGCTCGCCGCGGGTGGCGGCCGCGCGGGTCGGCTCACGACACCGCACGGCACCGTCCTCACCCCGGCGTTCGTGCCCGCCTCCGGGGTCGTGCAGGCCGACGCGCTCGGCTGGCTGGGGGCGCAGGCCGTCGTGGCGGACGCGTTCGTGCTCGACGCCTCGGCCGGCGCGGACGTCGTCTCCGCGGCGGGTGGACTCGGCGCCTTCACCGGCTGGTCCGAGACCACGGTCAGCAACCCGGGCGCGGCGCTCGCGGCGCAGACCGATGGTGCCCACGTCGACGACGACGGGATCGACTTCCGCTCGCCGGTCGACGGTGCGGCGGGGCGCATCACCCCGGAGTCGGCGGTGCACACTGCACACCTGTTAGGTGTCGACGTCGCCTTCGTGCTGACGCCGCCGCTGATCCCGGCACCGTCGTCGGCCGTCGCGCGGCAGGCGGTCGACCGCTCGCTCGTGTGGGCCCGCCGTGGCCTGGCCGAGCACAACTGGGTCACCGCACAGCGCCGCGACGGGCTGTCCCTGTGGGCCGTGGTGACCGGCGGCGCGTCGGAGGATCACCGGCGCCGGGCTGCCCGCGAGCTGCAGGCGTTGCACGACGAGGACGTTCTGGCCGGTGGCCTGGGCTTCGGCGGCTACCGCATCGCGGGTATCGACCACGCGGCCGCCGAACTGGCGCTGCTGGGTGCCGCGATCGATGAGCTCGACGACACCCGGCCGCGGTACCTGCCCGGGGTCGCCGAAGCGGCCGACGTGTTCGCGGCGTTCGAGGCGGGCATCGATCTGTTCGACGGTGGGGAGCCCGCCCGGGCCGCCGCGCGCGGCGTCCTTCTGACCTCGGCCGGCCGTATCGACGTCACTCAGCCGGCCTTCCGTGCGGACGTGCGTCCCGTCGACCCCGACGCAGCGCCCGCGAACCGTGGCCCGGCTCGCGCCTACCTGCACCACCTGTTCGTCGCGGGCGACCCGCTCGCGGTGACGCTCGCGACCGCACAGAACGAGCGGTTCCTGGTGACGCTGGTCTCGGGCATCCGGGAGGCGGTCGTGGAGGGACGCTATTCGGAGTACAAGGCGGAGGTCCTGGGACGGACGTCCGCGGGCACACCGGATCGGGTGAGCCCGCGCACCTGACTCGCCCCGCACACCGCCGCCCTCGTCCCGCTCTCCGGGACGAGGGCGGCGGCGTTCGATGCGGAAGGATCGCGCGAGAAGGAAGGATCCCGCGAGAAGGAAGGATCCCGCGAGTAGAAGGACGCCACCCCCGTCCGGACGGATCCGGACGGGGGTGGCGGGGCTGCAGTGTGGTTCGTGGCTGCTAGCGGCTGAACAGCAGCGCGCGCTTGACCTCTTGGATGGCCTTGGTCACCTGGATGCCGCGGGGGCATGCGTCGGTGCAGTTGAAGGTGGTGCGGCAGCGCCACACACCCTCGGCCTCGTTGAGGATGTCGAGCCGCTCCTGGGCGCCCTCGTCGCGCGAGTCGAAGATGAACCGGTGCGCGTTGACGATGGCGGCCGGGCCGAAGTACGAGCCGTCCATCCAGTACACGGGGCAGCTGGTGGTGCAGCACGCGCACAGGATGCACTTGGTGGTGTCGTCGAAGCGGTGCCGGTCGGTGGCCGACTGGATGCGCTCGCGGGTCGGCTCGTTGCCCGATGTGATCAGGTACGGCTTCACGGCGCGGTAGGCGTCGAAGAACGGCTCCATGTCCACCACGAGGTCCTTCTCCACGGGCAGGCCGCGGATGGGCTCGACGGTGATCGTGACGTCCTTGCCCTCGCGCAGGAAGTCTTTCATCAACATCTTGCACGCGAGTCGGTTGACTCCGTTGATCCGCATCGCGTCCGAGCCGCACACGCCGTGCGCGCACGACCGACGGAACGTCAGCGTCCCGTCGAGGTAGCCCTTCACGTACAGCAGGAGGTTGAGGAACCGGTCCGTCGGCAGCGCCGGGACCTGGTAGCTCTGCCAACCGGCGGCGTCGGGGTTCTCGGGGTTGAACCGGTAGATCTTCAGCGTGACCATGGTCGCGCCGGGCGGCACCGGGGGCTGTGCCGGGCCGCTGGGGGAGGGGCCGGCGGGCTTGTTGTCGACTGCTGCAGTCATCAGTACTTACGCTCCATCGGCTCGTAGCGGGTCTGGATGACCGGCTTCCAATCGAGACGGATGTCCGAGATGAGGTCGGCACCCTGCTTGTAGGCCATCGTGTGCTTCATGAAGTCCTCGTCGTTGCGCTTGGGGTAGTCCTCGCGCGCGTGGCCGCCGCGGGACTCCTTCCGGTTCAGCGCGCCGACGACGGTGACCTCGGCGAGCTCGAGCAGGAAGCCGAGCTCGATCGCCTCGAGCAGGTCGCTGTTGAACCGCTTGCCCTTGTCGTGCACGGTGATGTGCGCGTAGCGCTGCTTGAGCGCCCGGACGTCGTTCAGCGCGTTGGTCAGCGTCTCCTCGGTGCGGAACACCGATGCGTTGTTGTCCATCGACTGCTGCAGCTCGGTGCGGATCGCCATGACGTTCTCGTCGCCGTGCTCGCCGAGGATGTTCGCCAGCCAGTCCTGGACCATGCTCTCGGGATTCTCGGGCAGCGGCACGAAGTCGTGCGTGTTCGCGTACTCGGCGGCGGCGATGCCGGCGCGGCGGCCGAACACGTTGATGTCGAGCAGCGAGTTGGTGCCGAGGCGGTTGCTGCCGTGCACGGACACGCAGGCGCACTCGCCGGCGGCGTACAGGCCGGGCACCTCGTGGACGTTGTCGCGCAGGACCTCGCCGTTGATCTTGGTGGGGATGCCGCCCATCACGTAGTGGCACGTGGGGTACACCGGCACGGGCTCCTTGACCGGGTCGACGCCGAGGTACGTCCGCGAGAACTCCATGATGTCGGGGAGCTTCTCGTTGAGGGTCTCCTCGGGGATGTGCGTCACGTCGATCAGCACGTAGTCCTTGTTGGGGCCGCAGCCGCGGCCCTCCAGCACCTCGAGCACCATCGAGCGGGCGACGATGTCGCGGGGCGCGAGGTCCTTGATGGTGGGGGCGTAGCGCTCCATGAACCGCTCGCCCTCGGAGTTGCGGAGGATGCCACCCTCGCCGCGGACGGCCTCGGAGATCAGGATGCCCAGGCCGGCCAGCCCCGTCGGGTGGAACTGGTGGAACTCCATGTCCTCGAGCGGCAGGCCCTTGCGGAAGACGATGCCGATGCCGTCGCCGGTCAGGGTGTGCGCGTTCGAGGTGGTCTTGTACATCCGCCCGCTGCCGCCGGTCGCGAACACGATCGACTTGGCGTGGAAGACGTGGATCTCGCCGGTGGCCAGCTCGTAGGCGATGACGCCGGTGGCGACCGGGCCCTCGTCCGTCTCGGTCAGGGCGATGTCCAGCGCGTAGAACTCGTTGAAGAACTCGACGTCGTGCTTGACGCAGTTCTGGTACAGGGTCTGCAGGATCATGTGGCCGGTGCGGTCGGCGGCGTAACAGGCGCGCCGGACCGGCGCCTTGCCGTGGTCACGGGTGTGGCCGCCGAAGCGCCGCTGGTCGATCTTGCCCTCGGGCGTGCGGTTGAACGGCAGGCCCATCTTCTCCAGGTCGAGCACCGCGTCGATGGCCTCCTTGGCCATGATCTCGGCAGCGTCCTGGTCGACCAGGTAGTCACCGCCCTTGACGGTGTCGAAGGTGTGCCACTCCCAGTTGTCCTCCTCGACGTTGGCGAGGGCGGCGCACATGCCGCCCTGCGCCGCGCCGGTGTGGCTGCGGGTGGGGTACAGCTTGGTCAGCACGGCGGTGCGAGCGCGCGGGCCGGCCTCGATCGCCGCGCGCATACCGGCGCCGCCGGCGCCGATGATGACCACGTCGTAACGGTGTTCCTGCATGGTGGTTTCCGTCAGTCCTCTCTGGGCCGGAGCGCTTACGCGGCGCTCGACGGGTCGAAGGTGAGCAGTGCGTACGACCCGAGGCCGACGATGAGGATCATCGAGATGACGAGCAGCGTCTTGAGCCAGAACCGCGTCTGGTCCTTGCGCGCGTAGTCGTCGATGATGACGCGCAGACCGTTGCCGCCGTGCAGTTGCGCGAGCCACAGCATGAGCAGGTCCCAGCACTGCCAGAAGGGCTGCTTCCAGCGGGCGGCGACGAAGGCGGCATCGATGCGGTGGACGCCGCGGTGATCGAGGGCCAGCATGATGAAGACGTGACCGAAGGTGAGTACCAGGAGTGCGATGCCGGACAGTCGCATGAAGATCCACGCGTACTTCTCGAAGTCGCCCGACTTCGGGCGGTGCGGCGACCGCGGGTTGTCCAGGGAGGCGGGACGGTCGTAGCTCTTCATGAGCGTCTTCGCGAGCTTGGGCTCGTTCGTGGTGGTCATGTAGACGTCCCCCTAGTTCGTGAACATGATGTAGAGGAGACGGGCTGCCATGCCGATACCGGCGCAGAGGAAGACCGCCCACACCACGACCGTCATGACCTTCTGGAACTGCACACCCTTGGACCAGAAGTCGACCAGGATCACACGCACGCCGTTCAGGGCGTGGTACAGGATCGCCATCACCAGGCCGATCTCGAGTAGGCCGACGACCGGGTTCTTGTACGTCTCGATGACGTCGTTGTAGGTGTGCGGGTTGATCCGGATGACCGCGGTATCGAGCACGTGGGCGAACAGGAAGAAGAAGATCGTGACGCCGCTGATGCGATGGAGAACCCAGGACCACATGCCTGGATCGCCGCGGTAGATGGACGGCCGGCGCGCGCTGTGCGGCGCCGGCACTTCGGTCGTACTGCTCATCGAGCGCTGCCTCCAACATCGTTGATGGACGCGGCGGGAACTGCAGTCACCGTGTGGTCGTTGACCCCGTGGTGGCGTCGGTCCCGACGTGTTCCTGAACCCACGGCATTGACCTTAAACCCATGGGAATCTGGAACCGAAACCAACGGTGCTACTACCCTGCCAGAAAAAACGCAGATTAGGATTGCCTCACCAAATCTATGGGCTAATCCATGAAGCCCGGCCCGGCATCTGACCACAGGAGTGAACCGATGCAGCAGATCGACTGGGATGCATTGCGTCACAGTGCATTCGAGGTAATGGGACGGGCGTACGCGCCCTATTCCCACTATCCGGTGGGCGCCGCCGCATTGACGTCCGACGGGCACGTGGTGACCGGTTGCAATGTGGAGAATGTCTCATACGGACTGACGCTCTGTGCGGAGTGCGCACTGGTGGGTTCCCTTGCCATTTCGGGTGGGGGCCGCTTGATCGCGTTCTCGTGCTGCAATGCCAATCGTGAGGTGCTGCTACCGTGCGGCCGCTGCCGGCAGGTGCTGTACGAGTTCGGGGGCGGCGATCTGCTCGTCGACCACCGCGCGGGCCCCGTACCGTTGCGGCAGCTGCTCCCCGACGCGTTCGGCCCGGACGACCTGGCCGAGGTCGACGGTGCCCACCGTGCGGCGGGGGACCGCCGGTGACCCTCAGCGGCGGCGCAGGGCCACGACGGGGATCGTCCGCGTGGTGCGTGCCTCGTACTCCTTGAATCCCGGTGCGGCAGTGGTGAACCGCTCCCACGCAGCATCCCGGTCCGCGCCCTCGAGCACCTCGGCACGCACGGCCACCTCGCCGTCGTCCGGGGTCTCGATGGCTACGTCCGGGTGGGCGCGCAGGTTGTGGTACCAGGCCGGATTGTCGGGTGCGCCGGCCTTGGACGCGGCGATGAGCCAGGTGTCCGGGTCCGCGCGGATCGCCATCAGCGGCGACACCCGCTCGGTCCCACTGCGCGCACCGGTGTGGTGCACCAGTACCAGATTGCGGCCGAAGCCGTTGGCCTCCACGGTGCCGCCGCTGCTGCGGAACTCGTCGATGATCTGCTGATTCCAGTCATTCCACTCGGACACGGGGTTCTCCTATTCAGGGATTCATCACTCGGACCGGCGCCCCGGCGAGGAACGCGCGGATGTCCTCCACCGCATCCTCGTAGAACACGCGATACTGCTGCTCGGTCACGTAGCCGACGTGGCCCGTGAGCACCGAGTTCGGTGTGCTGCGGAGCGGGTCGTCCGCGGGCAGCGGCTCGAGGTCGAACACGTCCAGCGCCAGGCGGATCGCGCCGCGCCCGGCGGCCTCCGCCGCCGCGGCCGTGTCCAGCAGCCCGGCGCGAGACGTGTTGACCAGCAACGCACCAGGTCGCATCCGGGCGATCTCGGCCCCGCCCACCAGTCCCCGCGAGCGCTGCGACAGCGCGTAGTGGATGCTCACCACATCGGACCGCTCGAACAGCTCCGCCTTGCCGACCGCCCTGGCTCCGCCCTGCGCCGCTCGCTCGGGGGTGAGATTGGTCGACCACGCCAGGACGTCCATCCCGAAGGCCGCCCCGACCCGGGCGACGCGGGTACCCAGGTTGCCGAGGCCGACCAGGCCGAGCGTCGCCCCGTCGAGTTCGGTGCCGATCGTGGTCTGCCAGGCGCCCGCGCGGAGGTTCGCGTCCTCCTCGGGGACGTGCCGTAGCGCCGCGAGGATCAGGGCCCACGTGTGTTCCGCGGCGGCGGCCGGTCGGTAGCCGGTGCTGCACGCGGTGATTCCGCACTCGCGGGCCGCCTCCAGGTCGATCGCCGCGTTCCGGCGCCCGGTCGAGACCAGCAGGCGCAGGTCGGGCAGCCTGCGGAGCAACTCGGCGGGGAAGCGGGTCCGCTCGCGCATGGCGACCACGATCTCGAATCCGGCGAGCTGCGCCGCGGGATCGCTGAGGGGCCGGTCGAACACTGTCGTCTCCACGCCGAGCCCGGCGAAGTCGCCGAATTCGGTGGCCACGCGCTGGAAGTCGTCGAGGATCGCTACCCGCACACCGGCGACTCTACGTGCGTGGGCCTCCACGTGGCCCGGTGTGCGGTAGTTTCGCGCTATGGCTTCGGCTCCGCTCGACCTCGAATCCATCCGGCAGGCACCGAAGGTGCTCCTGCACGATCACCTCGACGGTGGGCTGCGGCCCGACACCGTCCTCGAGCTCGCGGAGCAGACCGGCTACCGCGGACTCCCCGCTCACGACGCGGCGGGCCTGGGGGTCTGGTTCCGCGACGCGGCCGACTCCGGCTCGCTCGTGAAGTACCTGGAGACGTTCGAGCACACCGTCGGCGTCATGCAGACGCCCGAGGCGCTCGCCCGGGTCGCCCAGGAATGCGCCGAGGACCTCGCGGACGACGGTGTCGTGTATGCCGAGGTCCGGTTCGCGCCCGAGCTGCATATCGAACGGGGCCTGTCGCTCGACGAGGTGATGGAGGCGGTGCTCGACGGATTCGCGTCGGGGGAGAGCGCGGCGCGGACGGCGGGGCGGCCGATCGTGGTCCGCTGTCTGGTCACGGCGATGCGGCACGCCGCGCGTTCCCGCGAGATCGCCGAGCTGACGGTGCGGTGGCGCGACCGCGGCGCCGTCGGCTTCGATATCGCCGGCGCCGAGGCGGGCTTCCCGCCCAGCCGGCACCTCGATGCCTTCGAGTACATGCGCAATGCGAGCGCGCCGTTCACGATCCACGCCGGCGAAGCGTTCGGACTGCCCTCGATCCACGAGGCCATCGCGTTCTGCGGCGCCGACCGGCTGGGCCACGGCGTGCGGATCATCGACGACATCACCTTGCCCGCCGGGGTGTCCGCAGACAGCGACGACCTGTCCGGGGCCGTCCTGGGGCCGATCGCCGCCCGGGTGCGCGACGCCCGGATCCCGCTGGAGCTGTGCCCGTCGTCCAACGTGCAGACGGGCGCGGTGCCGTCGCTCGAGAAGCACCCGTTCAACATGCTCGCCCGGCTGCGGTTCCGGGTCACCGTCAACACCGACAACCGACTGATGAGCGACACCACTATGAGCCGGGAGATGCTCAAGCTGGTCGAGACCTTCGGCTTCACGTGGACCGATCTGCAGCGGTTCACCATCAACGCGATGAAGTCGTCCTTCCTCCACTTCGACGAGCGGCTGGCGATCATCGACGACGTGATCAAGCCGGGATATGCGGTGCTGCTCGGGTAGTGGTTACCGCCGCGGGTCGGGTACGCGCTCGCTGGGCTTCGCCCGCTCGCCTATCGGCTCGGGGCTGCAGAATCGCTCGCGCGCACCCACCGACCCGCGGCTCGTCCGGCTCTCCTTCGTCCGGCTCTCCTTCGTCCGGCTCTCCTTCGTCCGGCTCTCCTTCGTCCGGCTCGCAGCCCCGTTCTGTGCACACCGCGACCGAGGCCGATTAATGACTGTATGCCCGAATCGAAACCCGCCCGTTTGATATGCATAGCATGCGGCAACTAAACTGCCGATCAGATATTTGCTTCTCCGAAGGGAAATATTTGTCCAAGGAAACCATTCCGGCTCAGCGGGAGGTGCCCGCCGACGTGGCGGCGGTGCAGTACGACCTCATCCGCATCGTCCGTACCCTGCGGGTTCGGGCTGGTCGGGACGCGCTCGCGTCGGGTGCGGCGTCGGCGCTGTACACGGTGGTCACCAATGCGCCGATTCGCACGACGGAGCTGGCGGATCGCGAAGGGGTTACCACCCCGACCATGTCGCGGGTGGTCGCCGCGCTCGAGAAGAGCGGAATGGTCGCGCGTACGGACGATCCGACGGATGGTCGGGTGACGCTGTTGGTTGCCACTGCCGACGGCGAGGCGTACGTCCATGGCAAGACCTCGGTCAAGGCGCAGATGCTCGCGACGGCCCTCGACAGCCTCGACGCGGATCAGCGCGTCGAGCTGACGCAATCGTTGGGCCGGCTGGGTGACGCGGTCGCGGCGGCGTGCGACGCGGCCGCCTGCGAAGCGGCGGCGTCGGACGGTGTCGCACCGGCCGAGCCGGGCCGGCGGCGCACGGAACGGCCACCCGGGCGCCGCGCCGACGAATAGTCGGGGCGCAATAGCGCGCGGGGCGGGGAACGGCGCGGTACAACTTAGGGGTACCGAGCCACATCCTCACCATCAGCCACAAGAGTGCAGTCGATCGCAGTGCCGCGGCCGGGCGCACGGACGACTACGACCAGTACAGGGTTCACAAGAGTTTCAAGGGAGCGAGGAAGGCAGATCATGGCAAACGATGGGCAGGATGCCGCAATCGGCCGGGTTTCGGGCATGGTCCGGCGTGCCGACGGCACGCCGGTCCCCGAGCCGACGGTCACGGTCATCGACCCCAGCGGCCGGCAGGCCGCCCGGGTGGTCGGCGGCGCAGACGGTTCGTTCGCGTTGCAGGTGGGTATCGCGGGGCACTACGTGTTGGTCGCGTCCGCCGAGGGCTACGAGCCGTCCGCTGCCGCGGTCATCGTCGGTGCCACCGAGGCGCGCATCGAGGTGGTCCTCGGTCGGCTGCTCGCGGTGAGCGGCATCGTCATGGAGGCGTCGCACGGGCAGCCGATCGCGGGTGCCACCGTCACCGTCACCGACCTGGGGGGCAACCTCAATCGCGCGGCGGCGAGCGATCCGCGCGGTTCGTTCGAGATCAGCGGCCTCGCGCCGGGGCAGTACACCCTGGTCGTCACGTCCGAGGGGAGTGAGCCGAGCGCCCAGACGATCACCGTCTCCGGCGATGCGCCGACCACCGTCACCGTCGTGCTGCACACGGTCGCCGAGCTCACGGGTACCGTGACCGACGGTTCCGGCGGCGTACCGGTCGCGCACAGCCAGGTCGTGCTCCTCGACGTCGGCGGGCAGATGGTCGCGAGTGCGGTCACCGACGAGACCGGCGCCTACCGCTTCCCCACCGTGATCCCGAGCGACTACACGGTGATCGCCAACGGCTACGCGCCGGTCGCGGCCACCGTCAACGTCAGCGGGGGAACGGTCGTCGACCAGCAGTTCGTTCTCGGCGCACGGGCAGCGGGCGCATGAGCGGCGGGCTCGCGCTGAAGATCACCACCGCCTCCGGGATCGGCTACGGCGGCGCCGTGGTGACCGTGATGTCGATGGCGGGCGAGCAGGTCGGTCGGCTCGAGTCCGACGGTGACGGCATCGCGAAGGTCGACTCGCTCGCTCCCGGCACGTACACCGCCGTCATCACCGCTCCCGGCTTCGAGCCGCAGGCGCGGGTCGCGCTCGTCACCGCGGGCGGTACCGCCCGGCTCGGCGCGATCGCGCTGGTCCGCTCGGGCGCGGCGCCGGTCCCGTCGGCCGGCGACTGGCAGATCGACCCGGTGCACTCCACCCTGGAGATCAGCGTCAAGCACCTGGGCATCTCGAGCGTCAAGGGCCGCTTCCACGACTTCAGCGGAACCATCCACGTCGCCGACCCCGTGGAGGTGTCGAAGGTGGACGTCGAGATCAAGGTCGCCAGCCTCGACACCGACAACAAGATGCGCGACGGGCACCTGATGTCGGACGGGTTCTTCGACGTCGAGGCGCACCCGATCGCCTACTACCGCAGCATCGCGGTGGCGGGGCCGATCGACGAGGTGTGGACGGTGCGGGGGAGGCTCGAGCTGCGCGGCGCCGAAGTCCCTGCGGACCTGACGATGACCTACCTCGGCGAGACGCCCGACCCGTGGGGCGGTACCCGGATCGGGTTCCGCGCCTCCACCGAGTTGAAGCGGGGCGACTTCGGGATGACCTTCAACGAGAAGCTCATCAGCGGTGTCGCCCAGATCGGTAGTACCGCCCACCTGGACATGGAGATCCAGGCCGTCCGTGCCGACAGTGTCGCCGCCACGTGAGATTCCAGTGCTTCGGATCAGTAGATCTCGGAATTGATACATCTAGCGTGATTACAGGAGAGAGCGTTGTCTGAAGACACGATCGCCGCGGCGCCACCCAAGCCGCCACGGCGTAAGAAGAACCACGTATACACCATCGAAGAGCTCGGTCCCAAGTACAAGTGGATCGCGCTGTCCAACACCACGCTCGGAATGTTGATCGCCACGATCAACAGCTCGATCGTGCTGATCGCCCTGCCCGACATCTTCAAGGGCATCCACCTCAACCCGCTGCAGTCGGGCAACACCAGCTACCTGCTGTGGATGATGATGGGCTTCCTCGTCGTCACCGCTGTGCTGGTGGTGAGCTTCGGCCGCCTCGGTGACATGTTCGGTCGCGCCCGCATGTACAACATGGGCTTCGCGGTGTTCACGGTGTCGTCGATCTTCCTGGCGATCACGTGGTTCGACGGTGGCGGCGCGGCGATCTGGATGATCGCCTGGCGCGTGGTGCAGGGCATCGGCGGCGCGTTCCTGATGGCGAACAGCTCGGCGATCCTCACCGATGCGTTCCCGGCGAACCAGCGCGGCCTGGCGATGGGTATCAACGGTGTCGCGGCGATCGCCGGCTCGTTCCTCGGTCTGCTGGTCGGTGGCCTGCTCGCTCCCGTCGAGTGGCACCTGATCTTCCTGGTCTCCGTCCCGTTCGGCGTCATCGGCACGGTCTGGGCATATCTCAAGCTGCACGACACCGGGATCCGCCGGAAGGCCCACATGGACTGGTGGGGCAACGTCACCTTCGCCGTGGGCCTGATCGCGATCCTGGTCGGCATCACCTATGGCATCCAGCCGTACGGCAGCTCCAACATGGGTTGGACCAGCCCGTGGGTGCTCACCGCGCTGATCGGTGGCGTCGTGGTGCTCGTGGTCTTCGTGGGCATCGAGCTCAAGGTCGCCAACCCGCTGTTCGACCTCAAGCTGTTCCGGGACCGCTCGTTCGCGTTCGGCAACCTGGCCAACCTGATGGCGTCCATCGGCCGTGGTGGTCTGCAGTTCATCCTGATCATCTGGCTGCAGGGCATCTGGCTGCCGCAGCACGGCTACGACTACTCGCGCACCCCACTGTGGGCCGGTATCTACATGGTGCCGATGACCATCGGCTTCCTGCTCAGCGCTCCCGTGTCGGGCGCGCTGAGCGACCGGTTCGGCGCGAAGTGGTTCACGTTCACCGGTCTGGCCCTCACGGCCGTCACGTTCGGCCTGCTGATCGCGCTGCCGGTGAACTTCAACTACTGGGCGTTCGCGGCGATCCTGCTGGTCAATGGCATCTCGATGGGCCTGTTCGCCTCGCCGAACCGCGCCGAGGTGATGAACAGTCTCCCGGCCAACTCCCGAGGTTCCGGCGCCGGGATGATGACGACGTTCCAGAACGCGGCAATGGTGCTGTCGATCGGCCTGTTCTTCTCGCTGATGATCGCCGGTCTGTCGAAGAACCTGCCGTCGGCCATGTTCAACGGCCTGACCTCCAACGGCGTGGCCGCAGGTTCCGCGCACGACGTGGCAAACCTGCCCACCGTCGGCGTCCTGTTCGCGGCCTTCCTGGGCTACAACCCGATCCAGGAGCTGCTCAAGGGGCACGTCGACAACCTGTCGCAGGCCAGCCAGAACCACCTGTTCGGCCTGGACTTCTTCCCGCACCTGATCTCGGATCCGTTCTCGGACGGCCTCACCGCGGCGTTCACCTTCGCCCTGATCTGCTGCGCGATCGGCGCGATCGCGTCGATATTCACCGGCGGCAAGAAGGGCCCCGCGGCCATCGAGACGGTCGGCGACGAGCTGCTGGCCGTGGCGGGCGACGCCATCGGCGTCCCCTCGGCCCTGGCAGAGGAGGCGGAGGCGTCCGCCGCCGCGACCACGGCGGTGTTCGCGACCCCGGCGGCCGGATCGCTCGCGGGTGCGACGGTGCCGCTCGCTGCCTCGGCTCCTGCCGCGCCGGTGGCCGAGGTCACCGGGCCGCGGTCGATCGAGGGCCGCGTCCTGGACCTGACCGGCGGCGCCGTGCCGGG
>NZ_BAABFR010000124.1:0-13237 GCF_039541155.1 Tsukamurella soli | reverse complement strand
CAGGCACGTCGAGGTCCTTCGGGGAAGAGCGTGTAGGAACCTCAATCCTGCGAGGACCTCGACCCTCACCCCGGCAGCGACGCGCCCACAGCCGCTACGGCATCTACACCCTCATCTGTGAAGAGCCAGAAAACCGGCCGACCAAACAACAACTACCCCTCATGAAAGGAGGACCACCATGGAATACGAACCACGCACACCCGACACCACCACGACACCCGAGAACGAGAAACAAGAACAACTGAAAACCATCGCCATCCGCGTCGAAGAAGGCCTGCACGCCCAGCTGCGCTTCATCGCCCAGCTCAGCGGCACCACCATCACCGACGAAATCCGGACGGCCATCGAGCGGCGGATCGCCGCGGCGCAAACCGACCCGGCGATCATCGCCAAGGCCGAACAAGCTCGCCAAGAGATCGAGCGCGAGGCTGCGGCCCGCGCCGCTGCCATCGCCGGATTCATGGGCGCGCCGGCTGTCGCCGCCGCGGTCGAAGCACCTACGACGAATGCCCCACGCGCACGCCGTACCACTAAGACCACAACCAATAGCTAATAACCAGAAGGACGACTGAAGGAATAACCAGATGAAAATGAAAATAACAATCACCAACTACGCCTACCTCTACGCCCGCACCGACGACTTTTTCGACGAGAAGGGCATGACCGAACAACTTCGAGCGTGCCGCCGCATGGCCGCAGAGCTGGGAGTCCGGCTGATCGGGCGCTTCCAAGAATGCGGAGTCGCCAATACCGCCGACGACCGCACCGAGTTGAAGATACTGCTCGACACCATCGAGGCCGACAACATCGCGTACGTCATCTGCGCGGACACGAGCACCCTGGCGGCCACCGACGACCAGCTCCGCGACATCACCAGGCAGATCGAGGCCCACGGCGCTTCCGTGGTGATCGCGAAAGGCAACCGGATCCTCCACTTCGACAACGACCACGACGCTGTCGCAGCCAGAGGTTAGCCAGCCTGGCCACTGCGCATGCCTCGCGGTGGCCATACGTGGAAATCCAGAAAGCCAGACCGAAAGGAGAACCCCAATGACACAACATCACCCCAAACACGCCATCGCCTACGCCCGCGCAGCCGCCACCACGGCAGGCGAACGACGCGTTGCCGAACAATTCGACATCTGCCAGCACATGGCCACCCGGCTCGACGCCGAGATCGTAGACACGTTCGCCGACCACGGCGGCTCAGGCAAACGGCTCAACCGCCTGGCACTGTCCCGTCTCTTCGACTACGTCGAAGACAACAACATCGACTACGTCATCTGCGCCGACATGAACCAACTGGCAAGCACCCAGCGACTGTTCATGGAAGCCGCGCTGCACCTCAAATTGGATGGCACCCGGGTGGCGATCGCCGACCTGGACATTGTTTTCGACATCCAGCGCGGCAGACCAGATCGATCACCAAGCGTGGGAGGGCAGGAGCAGCCATGAACCCCGTCACCGCACCACCGAGCACCAGCCCGTCCAAGACAGCCATCACCTACCTTCGCGTCTCCACCGCCGACCAAGCCACCCGCGGCGGACGCGAGGAAGGCTTCTCCATTCCTGCGCAGCGCGAGGCCAACACCCGCAAGGCCGCATCACTCGATGCGGCCATCGTGGCGGAGTTCGTCGATGCCGGGGAATCCGGCACATCTGCTGCCAAACGCCCCGAGCTGCAACGAATGCTGGCCTACGTCCGCGAGCACCCCGTCGACTACTGCATCGTCCACAAACTCGACCGCCTCGCGCGGTCCCGCGCCGATGACGTCAGCATCCACTTCGCGCTCAAGCAAGCCGGCGTCACCCTCGTCAGCACCAGCGAGAACATCGACGAGACCCCGTCCGGCATGCTCATGCACGGCATCATGTCCAGCATCGCCGAGTTCTACTCGCGCAATCTCGCCAACGAGGTCACCAAGGGACTGGTGCAGAAGGCCAGCCTCGGCGGGACGGTCAGCCGAGCACCGCTCGGCTACAAGAACATCCACGTCACCGACGATGTCGGCCGCATCAACCGCACCGTCGCGATCGACCCCGAACGGGCACACCTCATCACGTGGGCGTTCTACCGGTACGCCGAAGGCGACTGCTCGCTCTCCACATTGCTCGACCAGCTCACCGACCGGGGCCTCACCACCCGGGCGACCCCGAAGTGGCCGAGCAAACCGGTGTCCATCCCCGGCATCCACAAGATCATGACCAACCCGTACTACAAGGGCGAAGTCCACTACCGAGGAGTGATCTACGCAGGCAGCCACGAACCGCTCGTCGACCCCGCCACCTGGCAACAGGTACAAGACCGTCTCGGCGCCAACCGCAGCTCCGCCGTCTACGAGCGACGCAGCCTCTGCTACCTCCGCGGCAGCGTCTACTGCGGCAGCTGCGGCTCCCGGCTCATGGTCATCGCCGCCACCAACCGCTTCGGCACCACCTACGACTACATGACCTGCTCAGGTCGGCAACGCCGCACCACCAGCTGCGAACGCCAGGCCATGCGACTGACCCTGATCGAAGAACTCATCGAGGACGAGTACCGCACCATTGCGCTGTCCCCCGAGCTACGCGATCACATCGAGACCCTCGTCCTCGAAGACTTCGACCACCTCCACGCCACCTCCGAAGCGCAGCGCCAGCAACTCGACCAACAGCGCATCGACCTTGAAGCACGACGTAAGAAGCTGCTCGACGCCCACTACGCCGGGGCAGTTCCCCTCGACCTGCTCAAGACCGAACAGGACAACATCGCGAGCCAACTCGACCGGATCGCCACCCAGCTCGCCAACGCCGCGTCCGACTACGAAGGCGCCCGCGCCGCCTTGGCGGAGACCCTCGACCTGACCCGCGACTGCCATGCTGCCTATCTCGAAGCAGGCGACGCCACCCGACGCCTCTTCAACCAAGCCTTCTTCTCGAAGATCTACATCGACGAGGACGACCAGACCCGCGAACGCACTGTCCGCGTCGACTACAACCAGCCCTTCGACGACCTACTGTCCCGGCTCGTTCCCGCCAAGACCCACCACGCCCAGCAAGCGGCCGAGCACGGCCAAAACAAAACCGTCCGCCCGGAAAACCGGACGGACGGCGTGAACCTGCCTAGCGGCAGTGCTCAGGGGACGGGTTGTCTTCCGAGCACTTTGGTGGAGCTAAGGGGATTCGAACCCCTGACCCCCACACTGCCAGTGTGGTGCGCTACCAGCTGCGCCATAGCCCCGTATTCGGTTGTTCTTCCGCGGTTAACCGCCTGGGAAAACTTACAGCACCGGCCGGTCGGAAGCCAAATCGCCTGGTGGGAGCGGTTTCGCTCGCACCAGGCGATTTGGTCATTGGAGCAGCGTCGTGAGCCAGGTCGGATTGCCGAGAGCGTCGATCTGTGCCCCGTTGTGCAGCACCGTCGGCGTCCCCTGGCCGCCGAGGCTGGTGAGCAGGGACAGCCCCGACGTGGCGAGGTCGGACGCCGCGGCGGTGTCCGCACCACTCGAGATCGCACCGGTCACCGACGCGGGCAGCGTGACGCCCGCCGCGGTGGACGCCTGGCCGGCGATCCGCGCGAGGTCGGCGTTGCTCCAGTCGGTGGCGCCGTCCTCCTGCGGCTGCTGCTGGAACAGCGCGGTGTGCACGGCGAGCCATGCCTTCTGCTTCTGGTCCGCCGGCATCGTCGACCGCGCGATCGCCAGCACCGCCCCTGCGGCGCGCATCGAGTACGTCTTCGACGCGCTGCCCTCGTCGAGGAAGTCCAGCAGGTGGAAGCGCACCCGCAGCTTCCCCACCTCGATCGCCTGCACCACCGCAGCCCCGGACTGCTGCTCGAACTCGCCGCAGTACGGGCACAGGAAGTCCTCGAACTCGTCGATCGTGACCTTGGCACCCGCACTGCCCGCGATGAAACCTGCGTTCGCCGTCAAGGCGCCGTCGCTGCCCGCGGACGGGGACGCCGTCGCAGACACCGGCGTCAGCGGGACCGCCGACAGCACATCCTCGGTCGACGTCGCGCGATGCCGCACCGACGTCACGCCCCACACGCCGAGCCCCGCGACGATCCCGAGCACCACCACGGCCGCGAGGGCGATCAGCGCGATCACCCCGCCCGACAGACCCCGGGACGCGGCTCGCGCACCACCGGGCGGCGGAAACGCCGGCCCGGGGAATGTGGCCTGCCGGGCGACCCCGTCGAGCGCGGCGGCGAACTCCCCCGCCGACGGGAAGCCGCCACCCTCGGCGTGCGCGAGGACACCCAGGACCGCCCCCGGAAGCCCCGCGGGTGGAGCGCCCAGCAGCTGCCGTGCCACCGCCGCGAGCGCCGGCACGTCGACACGAGAACCGACGGGCCCGCGCGACCCGGCACCGTCATCGGTGAGTCCCGCCTCCTCGACCTGCCCGCCGCGGAGGACGACGCTGATCCGCGCCGGCGTGACGCCGACGCGCGCGGTCCCGAAGGACCGGAACTCGGCGTCCAGCTGGGCCCCGACCCGGCCGATGACGGCCACGACGACGGGCAGCGGCATCGGCCCGAACTCCGCTACTAGCCCGGCGGCGTCCCGGCCCTCGGGAGGCGCGTCGCTCATCTATCCGGCCAGCAGGGTGTTCAGCCAGCCCGGGTTGCCGAGCGCGTCGACGGGCGCGCCGTCATGGATAACCGTGGGCGTGCCCTGCCCACCGAGGGTCTCCAGCAGCGTCATGCCCGACTGGCCGGCGGTGCTCGCCGCAGCCACGTTGGTGCCGTCGGAGATGGCCTTGGTGACCTCGGCGGGCAGCGTGACCCCCGCCGTCTTCGCGGCCTGCCCCGCGATCCGGGCCAGGTCGGCGTTGCTGTAATCGGACGTGCCGCCGTCGCCCTTCTCCTTCGGCTGTTGCGCGTACAGCGTCTGGTAGTACGCGAGCCAGACCTTCTGCTTCTGGGCGGCGGGCAGCGACGACTTCGCGATGCTCAGCGCCGCGCCGGCTGCACGGGACGAATAGGTGCCCGACGCGCTGTTCTGGTCCAGGAAGTTGACCACGTGGTACCGGACCTGCAGCGTTCCGGCGTCGATCGCCTGAACGATCTGCGGCCCCGACTGCTGCTCGAACTCGGCGCAGTAGGGGCACTGGAAGTCGCTGAAGATGTCGACGGTGACCTTCGCGGTCGGACTCCCCGCGGTGAAACTCGCCGTCGACGCGAGCTGCGCGACAGCGGCGGTCTTGTCGGCGGCCGTGGGGGGCTTCGGCGTGCTGCTCCTGTGCGTCACGAGGACGACCGCGATCACGGCGATGATGACCACGATCACGATGCCGCCCAGCACGTACGGGAGGGTGTTGGACTGCTTGATCGGGGCGTAGCCGCCGCCCTTCTTCAGCTTGGGCACTCCGCCCTGGTTGTTCGCGGGGCTCAAGGCTCTCCTTCGGTCGGCGCGGCCGGGATCGGCCGCGGGTACGCGCCCACTGTAGCGGCGCGCGCCCACGAAACCGCTGGACGGAGGGTCAGGAACCCTGGAGAACCGAATCCACGAGGGCCTTGGCCTCGGCCTGCACCTGCTTCAGGTGTTCGTCGCCCCGGAACGACTCCGCGTAGATCTTGTACACGTCCTCGGTCCCGGATGGGCGCGCCGCGAACCAGGCGCTGTCCGTCGTCACCTTGAGGCCGCCGATCGGCGCGTCGTTGCCGGGCGCCCGCGTGAGGGTCGCGGTGATCGGCTCGCCGGCCAACTCGGTGGCGGTCACCTGCTCGGGTGACAGCTTGGCCAGTACCGCCTTCTGCTCGCGGTTCGCGGGCGCATCGATGCGCTGGTAGGCGGGCACGCCGTAGCGCTCCCCCAACTCGGCGAAGTGCTGCGACGGCGACTTGCCCGTGACCGCGAGGATCTCGGACGCCAGCAATGCCATGATGATGCCGTCCTTGTCCGTCGACCACACCGTCCCGTCGGTGCGCAGGAACGACGCACCAGCCGACTCCTCGCCGCCGAACCCGACGCTGCCGTCGAGCAGGCCCGGGACGAACCACTTGAAGCCCACCGGCACCTCGAGCAGACGCCGCCCGAGAGCGCTCACCACCCGGTCGATCATCGAGGAGCTGACCAGGGTCTTGCCCACCGCCGCGTCGGCCGCCCAGCCCGGCCTGTTGGCGAACAGGTAGCTGATCGCCACCGCGAGATAGTGGTTGGGGTTCATCAGGCCGGCGTCAGGGGTGACGATGCCGTGCCGGTCCGAGTCCGCGTCGTTGCCGGTCGAGATGTCGTACTTGTCCTTGCCCGCGATCAGTGACGCCATCGCATTGGGCGAACTGCAGTCCATCCGGATCTTGCCGTCGGTGTCGAGCGTCATGAAGGCGAAGCGCGGATCGGTGGTCGGGTTGACGACGGTGAGGTCGAGGCCGTACCCCTCGCCGATCGCCGCCCAGTAGCCGATCGACGCGCCGCCCAGCGGGTCGGCGCCGATCCGGATGCCGGCATCGCGGATCCGGTTCATGTCCACCACATTGATCAGGTCGTTGACGTACGAGCCCTGGAAGTCGAAGCGGCCCACGAACTCCGACTCCAACGCCCGGGCCAGCGGAATGCGCTTGACCGCTGCGAGACCGGTCTCGAGGATCTCGTTGGCGCGGGCCGCGATGACCGAGGTGGCGTCCGTGTCGGCGGGCCCACCGTGCGGCGGGTTGTACTTGAAGCCGCCGTCGGCGGGAGGGTTGTGCGACGGGGTGACGACGATGCCGTCGGCACGGGGGCCGCTCTGCTCACGGTTGTGCCGCAGGATCGCGTGGCTCAGCGCCGGGGTGGGCGTGAACCGGTCCGCGGTGTCGACGAGCACGTTGACGCCGTTGGCCGCCAGCACCTCGACCGCGGTCTCCCACGCGGGCCCCGACAACAGGTGGGTATCCTTCGCAAGGTACAGCGGCCCCGTGATTCCCTGTCCTGCACGGTATTCCACGATTGCCTGGGTGGTGGCGAGAATGTGGTCCTCGTTGAACGCGGCGTTCAGACTGCTGCCGCGGTGTCCCGACGTCCCGAAGACGACGCGCTGGTCCGGATCGCTCGGGTCCGGCTTGATGGAGTAGTAGGCGGACTCCACGGCGGAGACGTCGATCAGGTCCTCCGGGAGGGCCGGCTGGCCGGCGCGGGGGTGAGCCATCGTGCGCTTCCACCTTTCATCGTGGGACGCGTGTCTGCGCCCGCTTTCTGGTCGTCCTGGTCGTCGTGCCGGATGGCGGCCGACGACGCCAGACCCAAAGTATTCACCGTACGTGCCGCTGCCATCGTCGGATTGGCCGTAACGACGGATTCTGGAAACGGACCAATGGATTTCGTACGACACACTATTGCCTCGCGTGAGCCGGCGCCGTCCCACGACGGCACGCCGCTCAGAAGTAGGTCGCCACCAGGTCGACCACCACGGGGTCGTCACCGTGCCCGGCCCGACCGCGGACGACGGGCACCGTCCGCCACTTGTCCATCACCGTGCACGGATGGGAGGCACCGAGACCCACGACGTCGCCCACCGCGACCGGGTCGTCCGCCGGGACGGTCAGGAACAGGTGCTGGTCGTTGATCGCGGTCGCGACGGCACCCACCAGCGGCCGCTGCGGCCCGCCGAGGGTGGTGGCGGCGACCTGCGGCACGGGCAGACCGTCATCGAAGGAGACGTCCCGGCGCCCCACATCGAGTAGTACGAGTGTCGGCTCGGGACGGGACAGGACGCGGGCCCAGATCCGCATCGCCGACCGCAGCCGCGGCGCGGGGATCCCGCGGTCGGCGGGCGCGACCGAGGCGTAGAAGCCGTCGTCGTGGATCACGTAGACGCCCGACCGCAGCTCGACCTTCGTCCGATCGTCGCGCAGCGGGCCGAGCACCGCGGCGACCCGGTCGAAGTAGGCGCTGCCGCCCGCGCTCACCACCACCGGGCCGTCCTCCGAGTAGCTGTCTGCGAGGCGCCGATGAACCGCCGCCATCGTCTCGAGATATGCGTCGACCCGGGCGAGCCCGGTGGGTGTCACGTCGTGCGCCACCGCGCCCTCGTAGCCGGCGACCCCGCCGAGGCGCAGCCGCGGCGACGCCGCGATCGCCTCCCCCACTGCCACTGCCTCCTCGAGGGTGCGGGCCCCGGTCCTCGCGCCGAGGGATCCCACCTCGACCAGCACCGTCAGCGGGCGGCGAGCGCCGGCAAGGGCGTCCGCGAGCAGCGTCACCGTTGCCTCCGAGTCGGCCCAGACCTCGACCTCGAGCCCCGGATCCGCATCGAGCGCAGCGCCGAGCCACGCCACGCCGCCCGGGTCGGCGATCGCGTTCGCGAGGTGGACCCGCGGTACTCCCGCGGCGACCGCGACCCGCAGCTGCGGGTAGTTGGCGACGGTGATCGCCGTCGATCCGGCGGCGAGCTGTCGTCGCCACAGCGTGGGCGACATCGTCGTCTTGCCATGCGGCGCGAGGTCGAGCTCGTGCTCGGCGCAGTAGGCAGCGAACGCGACGAGGTTGTCCTCGATCGCGTCGTCGTCGAGCACCAGCAGCGGCGTCCCCAGCGACGACAGCCGCGGCTCGCGCGCGAGGAACTCCTCGACGGTGAGCCCGTCCGCCCACGGCGGTACCGCCTTGTCGACGGCGTTCAGCCGCCCGGCGGGGCGCCCCGGCAGCGTCGTGTCCCCGGCCATGGTCCTCCTCGTGATCGACTGTCCCGCACGGTACCCGACCAGCGTGGATCCGACCTCACAGCGCCGGCCGAGCCACTGACAGGTCGTGTTGACGCCTCCGTAACCGCAGCCCACGGGCCACGAAACACGCCCGCCGAACCATGGGGTGCGACCGAGACAGGCGTGCGCAGCGGAGGTGACGGGTGATGGCCACGGCGTTGACGGTGTGCGGGTACTGCGGCGTGGGCTGCGGTATGGAGCTGCACACCGACGGTGCCGGCGGCGTCATCAAGGCGACGGGCCGGGCCGACCACCCCGCGAACCGGGGGCGGCTGTGCACCAAGGGCAACACCACGGGCGACATGCTGATGGCGGGCGGGCGGCTGACGACGGCTCTGGTGCGCCCGGAGCGCGGGGCGGAGCCGGTTCCCACCCCGGTGGCGGCCGCGGTGGCCGACGTGGCGGCGCGGCTCTGCGCGATCCGCGACACCCACGGGCCCGACGCCATCGCGCTGTACGTGTCGGGGCAGATGTCGATCGAGGCGCAGTACCTCGCGAACAAGCTCGCGAAGGGATTCCTGCGGACGCAGTGGATCGAGTCCAACTCCCGGCTGTGCATGGCCAGCGCCGGTACCGGCTACAAGCAGTCCCTCGGCGCCGACGGGCCGCCCGGCAGCTACGACGACCTCGACACCGCCGACGTGTTCCTCGTGATCGGCGCCAATATGGCCGACTGCCACCCGATCCTGTTCCTGCGCATGATGGACCGCATCAAGACCGGCGCGAAGCTGGTGGTGGTGGACCCGCGGCGCACGAACACCGCCGCCAAGGCCGACATCCACCTCGCGGTGCGCCCGGGCACCGACCTGGCGCTGCTCAACGGGCTGCTGCGGCTGGTGCGCGACCTCGGCGGGATCGATGAGGAGTTCGTCGCCGCGCACACCGAGGGCTGGGAGGCGATGGGCGCGCTGCTCGACGAGTATCCCGTGGAGACGGTGGCCCGCGTGACCGACGTCGACGAGGCGCAGCTGCGGGAGGTAGCCGCGCTGATCGCGGGCACCCGGAACTGGGTGAGCCTGTGGACGATGGGACTCAACCAGTCGACCCACGGCACGTGGAACACCAACGCGCTGTGCAACCTCCACCTCGCCACGGGCGCGATCTGCCGGCCGGGCGCCGGCCCGTTCTCGCTGACCGGGCAGCCGAACGCCATGGGCGGCCGGGAGATGGGCTATATGGGGCCGGGGCTGCCGGGGCAGCGCGCTGCGCTGGACGCCGCGGACCGGGCATTCGTCGAGGAGCGCTGGGGCCTCGAACCGGGCACCATCCGGTCAGAGGGCGGGACGGGCACCATCGACATGTACCGGCGGATGGCCGACGGCGAGATCAAGGCGGCGTGGATCATCTGCACCAATCCGGTCGCGACGGTGGCCAACCGGGCGACCGTGATCGACGGGTTGCACCGCGCCGAGCTGGTCGTGGTGCAGGAGGCGTTCACCGGGGTGGAGACCGCCGCCTACGCCGACGTGGTGCTCCCCGCCGCGCTGTGGGCCGAGGCCGAGGGGGTGATGGTCAACAGCGAGCGGAACATGACGCACTGCGCACCCGCGATGGCCGCGCCGGGCGAGGCCCTGCCCGACTGGCAGCTGATCTGCCTGGTCGCTACGGCGATGGGATACGGCGAGGCGTTCGACTTCTCCTGCGCCGCAGAGGTGTTCGATGAACTGGCTCGGTTCCACAACCCGCGCACCGGCTGGGACCTGCGCGGCGTCGACCACGCACGCCTGCGCCGCGGGCCGGTGCAGTGGCCGGCCCCGCCCGGGGGCGGCGACCGCAATCCGATCCGGTACCTCAACGACGGCGTCAGCCAGACCCTGCACACCGATCGTGACGGCACCATTCCCGCGCTGGCGTTCCCCACGCCGAGCCGGCGCGCGCGGTTCCTGCCGCGGCCGCACATGCCCGCCGCGGAGCTGCCCGACGACGAGTTCCCGCTCGTGCTCACCACCGGCCGCGTCGCGCACCAGTGGCACACGATGACGAAGACGGGGCGGGTGCGGAAGCTGAACAAGCTCAACCCCGCGCCGTTCCTGCAGCTGCACCCGGAGGACGCCGAGCGGCTCGGCGTCACCGACGGCCAGGACGTCGAGATCCGTTCGCGGCGTGGGCGGGCGGTGCTTCCCGCCACCGTCGACGACGCCGTACGCCCAGGCGTCTGCTTCGCCCCGATGCACTGGAACGACTCCTTCGGCCCCGACGTCGCTGTGAACGCCGTGACCAACGACGCCGTCGACGCCGACTCCCTGCAGCCCGAATTCAAGGTCTGTTCGGTCGCGGTCACTCCGATCGCTTCCGCTACTGAATCCGCACCCGCACAGTCTCTTCCGGAGGTCGCCGTGGTACCGATCGAGGCGCTCGCCGCGGCGCTCGGCCCCCTGCCCGCGCCGGTCGCTCCGGCCCCCGCCGAGCAACTGTTCCTGTCCGGGTTCCTCACGGGCGTCCGGTCCAATCCGCCGGCCGGAGAGGTGCCGGTGCTGCCCACCCTCACCCCGTTGGCACCCGCCACCCGCGCCTGGGTCGAGGGTGTACTGGCGGGCGTGTTCTCCCGGGTCGCGGCGCCGGTCGCGGGCGCACCGGTGGGCGCCGGCGCGATCGCCGAGGCGCCCGCGGGGCCGACAGTGACGCTCGTGTGGGCGTCGCAGACCGGCACTGCGGAGGAGTTCGCGGAGACCACCGTCGCACGGCTGACGGAGGCAGGTGTGACGGCCCGGATGCGGGGCGCCGACGAGGTCGCCGTGGCCGACCTGACCGACACCGTCCTGTTCGCGGTGGCCACCACTGGCGACGGCGACGCCCCCGACAACGGCCTCGCGCTGTGGGACGCGCTCGCGGCCGCCGAGCCCGGCGACGTGGACGGGCTGGACTTCTCGGTGCTCGGATTCGGCGACTCGTCGTACGCCGACTTCTGTGGCTTCGCCCGCAAGCTCGACGCGCGCCTCGAGCACCTCGGCGCCCACCGGATCGTCGACCGCACCTCGTGCGAACCGGATTTCGAGGACGCCGCCGCGGCGTGGACGGAGAGGGTGATCGCGGCACTCACCGACGCGGGGCCCGAAGCCGCGGTCGCGGCGCCCGCTGAGGTGGCCGCGCCGGCACCGTCGTACTCGCGGAAGAACCCGCTGCGCACCACGCTCTCCTGCAACCGCGCACTGTCGGCGGAAGGCTCGGGGAAGGACGTCCGCGACATCGGCATCCACCTGCCGCCGGGCACCATCGAGTACGGCGTCGGCGACGCGCTCGGCGTGTGGCCGCGCAACCGCCCGGAGGTGGTGGCGGAGTGGCTCTCCCGCACCGGTCTCGACGGCGGGACGACCGTCACCGTCGGCGGCGAGGAGCCGGCACTCGTGGACGCTCTCACCGCGCACCTCGACATCACCCGCATCACACCGGATCTCATCCGGTTCGTGCACTCCCGCAACCCGGGGGACGAACTCGAGCGCGCCATCGACGATCCCGCGCACTTCGCCGAATGGACCTGGGGGCGACAGGCCCTCGACCTGCTCGCGTCGCACCCGGTGACCGCGACCGTCGACGAGTGGATCGGGGTGCTGCGGCCCCTCGCACCGCGCCTGTACTCCATCTCGTCGAGCCCGCTCGAGGACCCGACGCAGGTGCACGTGACCGCGTCGATCGTGCGGTTCGAGTCGTCGGCGGCCGCCACAGACGGCGCGATGCGGCACGGCGTGTGCTCCGGCTACCTGGCCGACCAGCCGGAGGGCGGCGAGGTGGACGTGTTCGTCCAGCGCACCAAGCACTTCCGGCCGCCGGAGGACCCCGCCGCGCCGGTGATCATGATCGGGCCCGGCACCGGTGTGGCACCGTTCCGCGGATTCCTGCACGATCGTGCCGCTCGCGGACACACCGGCGACAACTGGCTGTTCTTCGGTGAGCGTCACGAGGCCAGTGACTTCTACTACCGCGAGGAACTCGACGCGTTCCGCGAGTCGGGGCTGCTGACGCGGCTGGACACGGCCTTCTCTCGAGACGGCGACGCCAAGGTGTACGTGCAGGACCGGATGGCGGAGCGCGCCGCCGACCTGTGGAAGTGGATCGCCGACGGTGCGCACGTGTACGTGTGCGGCGACGCGTCGCGGATGGCGCGTGACGTCGACGACACGCTGCGCGGCATCGTCGCCGAGCACGGCGGCCGAAGCCCGAGAAGTGCCGCCGCGTACCTGCAAGCCCTGTCGGCGGAGCGCCGGTATGTGCGGGACGTGTACTGACCGCCCACGCCCTGGCACTAGGGTCTGGTCTCATGCCGACCAGCCGCCGCCTCCTCGCGATCGTGCTCGCCGGGGGCGCGTCGCGACGCCTCGGCGCAGACAAGGCGCAGCAGCTGGTGGGCGGGCGACGCCTGCTGGACATCGCGCTGGCCGCGGCGGCGGTCGCGGACCACGTGGTCGTGGTGGGACCGCCGCGGGACGTTCCCCCCGGGGTCGCGGTGACGCGTGAGGATCCGCCCGGCGGCGGCCCGGTCGCGGGGATCGCCGCGGGTCTGGCGGAGCTGCCCGGCGGACCGGCGGACGTGCTCGTACTCGCCTGCGACCTGCCGCGGCTGACCCCGGGCGCGGTGAAGTC
>NZ_BAABFR010000123.1:0-13601 GCF_039541155.1 Tsukamurella soli | reverse complement strand
TCGAGAACGACCTCCGCGGCTGGGTCAGCGCGTGGAACGACAACCCGAAACCCTTCATCTGGACCAAGACCGCCGAAGACATTCTCGCCTCCATCGCCAGATACCTGAAACGAATTAACGGCGCAGATCACTAGAACAACGCCTCCTGCAGGTCCTGCACCTGCGGCGCGACGGCGTTGGCGCCGACCACGCCGTCGCGCCGCCGGCGTGTGCGCCGCTCCGGCGCGACGGAGTACGGGCCCGCCCCATCGAGTGGCTCGCCGCCGAGCCCGAGCTCCGCGAGCAGCGGCTCCGTGCGTGCGCGCAGGTGCGTGCGGTACTCCGGCGACACGCGGCCCGAAGAGCCGTACAGCGTGCGGTACCGCCGGATCAGCGCCGGGTGGTTCTTCGTGAGCCAGGCCAGGAACCACCCGCGGTACCGCCCGGTGAGGTTGAGGGGGAACGCCGTGACCCCGCTCGCCCCGGCCTCCGCGACGGCGGTGAACAGCCGACGGAGGGATGCCGCGTCGTCGGTGAGGTAGGGGATGATCGGGGCGGCCATCACATGGCAGTCGAAGCCGGCCTCGGCCACCGCGCGGATCAGGCTCAGCCGCGCCGCCGGCTTGGGGGCGCCCGGTTCGAGGGTCGCGTGCAGTTCCGGGTCGAGCAGCGCCAGCGACACCGAGATGCTCACCGGCACGGTGGTGGCCGCCGTCGCCAACAGCGGCAGGTCTCGTTGCAACAGAGTGCCTTTGGTGAGAATGGACATCGGCGTACGCGCGTTGGCGAGCGCACCGATGATCCCCGGCATCAGGCGGTAGCGCCCCTCGGCGCGCTGGTACGGATCGGTGTTGGTGCCCAGCGCGACCGTCTCGCCCTTCCACGACGCGCGCCGCAGTTCCCGCCGCAGGACCGCGGCGACGTTGGTCTTGACCACGATCTGGGAGTCGAAGTCGACCCCCGCGTCGAAGTCCAGGTACTCGTGGGTGGCCCGGGCGAAGCAGTACGTGCACGCGTGGGTGCACCCGCGGTACGGGTTGATGGTCCAGTGGAACGGAAGCGCTGCGGCCTCGGGCACCGGGTTGAGCGCGCTCTTGCACAGCACTTCGTGGAAGGTGACCCCCTCGAAATCCGGGGTGGTGACCTTACGGGCCCCGTCGACCATCCCGAGCAGGGCCCCCATCCCGGGCAGCGCCGCCGTCCCCGAGCGGGCCTCCACCGCGGTCACCGTCTGGCCTTCCCATCGCACACCGTAATCGAACACTCATGTTCGACCAGTGTCAAGCTCTGAGGCGAGATGTTCTATCGCGGGTTGTCCGGCGGCGCGCTCCTCTGGTGAACGCGCGAACATCCGCACCACCCCGGCGCGCGGAGGCCACGGCGCGCGCGACGATCGACGCCATGACGACAGATCCGGCCGCGCCGCTGCGCGGGAAGACGGCGATGGTGACCGGCGCGGGCGCGGGTATCGGCCGGGCGGTGGCGCTGGCCTACGCCCGCCAGGGCGCGACGGTGACGGTGGCCGACATCGACGACGCCGCGGGCGGGCGGACCGTCGCGCAGATCGAGGCCGCCGGCGGTGCCGCCGATTACGTGCACGCCAACGTCTCGTCCTCCGCGGACTGCGACGCGCTGGTCGCGGCGGTCGTGGCGCGGCACGGACGCCTCGACATCGCCTGCAACAACGCCGGGGTGGCGCCGCCCACGACGCCGCTCGCCGAGGTCACCGACGAGCAGTGGCGGCGCGTGACCGCCGTGGATCTGGACGGGGTGTTCTTCTGCGCCCGGGCGGAGATCCGCGCGATGGCCGCCGCGGGTGGTGGCGTGATCATCAACATCGCCAGCACGCTCGGGCAGGTCGCGTTCCCGGGCCTCACGCCGTACACCGCGGCCAAGCACGGCGTGGTGGGCATCACCAAGCAGATCGCGCTCGAATACGCGGCCGCGGGCATCCGCGCCATCGCCGTGGGACCCGCGTTCATCAGGACCGGGCTCGAGAACGGCATCGACCCCGCCGCGCGCGCCCATCTCGACGAGCTGCACCCGATCGGCCGGATGGGCGAACCCGAGGAGGTCGGCGATCTGGTCGCACTGCTGTCCGGTCCGGCGACGACGTTCGTCAACGGCGCCTACCTGCCCGTGGACGGCGGCTACCTCACGCGCTGAGGATCAGTCGGCGATCCCGGCGATCTCCTCGCGCGTCAGCACCAGTTCCGATCGGCCGGGCAGCTCACGCGCCAACACGACCGCCCGGTACAGGGGCCGCAGCGGCAGCGGCGCGCCCTCCGACTGGGCACGCATCTGCTCGGTCAGGACCCGCGAGACCGCGAGCGCATCGCGTAGAGCGTTGCCCGCCAGGGCCTCCGCGAGCCGCCGTTCCCCGAGCATCGTGAGCTCGCGGCCCCGCGGGCCCGTCGACTCGTCGCCGTAGACCGCCAGCGGCACCCGGACGATGGTGGCGCCCTGCCGGATCCGCAGCGCCACCTCGGAGATCCGGGACGTGCGTGCCACCAGCTCGACCGCATCGGCGGCGATCACGTTGACCCGTCGGGTGGTCCACACCCGCCGGGACACCACCCGGTGGTCGATCCGTAGGCGGCGACGCCGCAGTCCCAGGTAGCCGACCACGCCCGGGGCGGCACCGACCAGGAACACCGCGAGCGCGGCGCCCGGACTCGCGAGCAGCGCCACCGCGACGGCGACCACGGCGGTGATGCCGAGCCCGAGGAGCAGCGCACGGGTCACCTTGGGCAGCAGCAGCTTCGGCGGGATCAGGTCGATATCGACGGCGTCCTCCGCGCTCAGCTCGCGCGGGTCGCGGGCGCCCGGCTCGACGGGGCTGCGCGACCACATCCCGTCGTCCCAGCCGTGGTCGCCCCGGCCACGGTCGTCCCGGCCACGGTCGTCCCGGCCGACGCCGCCGTCGGCCCCGTCACCGTCGTCACCGTCGTCGAAGAACCCGCGCGCCACCGAGGTCAGCCGCCCGCGAGCTCGTCCACCACCGCGTCCAGCGGCACGCTGCGCTGCTGCCCGGAGGCGAGGTCCTTCACCGTCACGGTGCCCGCCTCGAGCTCGGAATCCCCCAGCACGAGTGCATATTCGGCGCCCGACCGGTCGGCCGCCTTCATGGCGCCCTTCATGCCGCGGCCGCCGTACGCCATATCGCTCGGCACGCCGGCGGCGCGCAGCCGACCGAGCAGCGGTACCAGCGCGTCCCGTGCGGCGTCGCCCAGCGGGACGCCGAAGGCCACCACGCGGGGCGCCGACGGTGCCGTCTTCCCCTCGGCCGCCAGCGCGAGCAGCGTGCGGTCCACGCCGAGCCCGAAGCCGATGCCCGACAGCCCGTCCCGCCCGCCGAGCTGCTCCACGAGGCCGTCGTACCGGCCGCCGCCGCCGATCCCGGACTGCGCGCCGAGCCCGTCGTGGACGAACTCGAAGCAGGTCTTGGTGTAGTAGTCCAGGCCACGCACCATGCGCGGGTTGATGGTGTACGGCACGCCGAGCGCGTCGAGGTAGCCGAGCACCTTCTCGAAGTGCGTCTTCGCCTCCGGCGACAGATGGTCGAGCATGAGCGGCGCGTCCGCCGTCATCTCCTTCATGTGCGGCCGCTTGTCGTCGAGCACCCGCAGCGGGTTGATCTCGGCGCGCCGCCGAGTCTCGTCGTCGAGCTCGAGGCGCAGCAGGAAGTCCTGCAGCAGCTCCCGGTACTGCGGCCGACACGTGGCGTCGCCCAGCGACGTCAGCTCGAGCCGGAAGCCGTCCAGCCCAAGGGAGCGGTAGCCCCGGTCGGCCACCGCGATCACCTCCGCGTCGAGTGCCGGGTCGTCCACGCCGATCGCCTCGACGCCCACCTGCTGCAGCTGGCGGTAGCGGCCGTCCTGGGGACGCTCGTACCGGAAGAACGGGCCCGCGTACGCGACCTTCACCGGCAGCCGACCGCGGTCGAGTCCGTGCTGCAGCACCGCGCGCACCACGCCGGCGGTGCCCTCCGGCCGCAGTGTCACCGACCGATCGCCGCGGTCGGCGAAGGTGTACATCTCCTTCGACACCACATCGGTCGACTCGCCGACACCCCGTGCGAACAGCGCCGTGTCCTCGAAGATCGGCAGTTCGATGTAGCCGTACCCGGCCTCCGCCGTCGCCGCGAGCAATGCCGAGCGCACGGCCAGGAAGTCCGCCGAGCTGCCGCGCTCACCGGGCGGCACCGGGATGTAGTCGGGAACACCCTTGGGCGCCTGGAAGGTGCCGCCGCTCACTTGCTACCTCGCTCCGTCGTGTGTGAACCGGGCGCCAGGCCCTGCAGGAACGGGTTGGTCGCCCGCTCCTGCCCGATCGTGGTGGTGGGCCCGTGGCCCGGCAGGACCACGGTGTCGTCGGGCAGCGGCAGCAGCCGCTCCGCGATCGAGGTGAGCAGCTGCTGGTGGTCGCCGCCGGGCAGGTCGGTGCGCCCGATGGAGCCCTGGAACAGCACGTCCCCGGCGAGGGCGACGGTGACGTCACCGTCGGGCCCCGGCACGTGCGTGGTCAGCACGACGGAACCCTGCGTGTGCCCCGGCGCGAGGTCCACGCCGAAAGTGATCCCGGCCAGCGTCACCGGCTCGCGGTCGCCGAACTCGACGACCTTGCCGGGTTCGGTGAACGTCTCGTCGCCGAGCATCGCGGCCAGGCCCGCACCGATGCCGATGGACGGGTCGGCGAGCATGGGCCGGTCGGCGGCGTGGATATACACGGGGATGCCGTACTCGTCGGCGAGCGGCTGGGCCGTCCAGGTGTGGTCGAGGTGGCCGTGGGTCAGCAGGATCGCGACCGGGTTGAGCCGGTGCTCGGCCAACAGCTGCTCGAGCGGGGCGATCGCCTCCTGGCCGGGGTCGACCACGACGGCGTCGCTGCCGGGGCCGTCGGCGAGCACGTAGCAGTTGGTCTGGAACGCCCCCGCGGGAAATCCGGTGATGAGCATCAGCCCATTATCCCACCTCACCCGCGACGCGCCTCGACCCGGTGCAGGAGGTCTTCAGGTTGAGCTGGCACACTTGGCGACCGGGCGCGCCTAGACGGCGTCCCGGGTGCCAGTCCTGACGTAGGAGGTCGTCACACAGTGCCGAGCAACGAGGAGCGCCGTGCCGCCGCCCGCGAGAAACTCGCGAGGCAGAACGAGCAGCGCGCCGCGGAGGCCCGCAAGCGCAAGGTGATCGGGATCTCGGCGGGTGCCGTCGTGGTCGTGGTGCTGGTCGCCGCGGGGTGTTATCTGTGGCTGCCGCAGGGCCCGCGCGGGCCGCTACGCGTCGCTGCCGAGCACCGGTTCGCGTCGACCCACACCAACTGCACGTTCGCTGACCAGCCGAACCAGGTGCAGCAGGTCGCGAAGGCGATCACGCAGGGCACCGCCCAGCTCGCGAAGCTGCCCGCGGACCAGAAGCCCGCCATGGAGCTGCAGATCAAGCAGCTGACCGATGCGCAGCCGGCGCTGCAGAAGATGGCCGACTTCAACAAGACCGTCGCCAAGCCGAACGGCACGGACGTGCCGAACACCGGCACCGTCGACGGCTCGTTCGACACGACCGCCGGGACCGTGGACTTCACGCTCGACCGGTCGTGGGCGCCGTGCAACGTCGCCACCGTCACCCAGCTGATCAACGGCAAGTACTACGACGGCACCCAGTGCTTCCGCGAGACCGCCGCCGACCCGAAGGCCGGCAGCAAGCTCTCCGTGCTGCAGTGCGGTGACCGATCGAACTCCGGCCTCGGCGGCCCCTCGTGGACCTCGCCGGACGAGATCCCGACCCAGCTCAAGGCTGCCCCGAACGCCCAGGCGTCGATGGCCGGCCCGACGGTGATCTACCCCGCCGGGACGATCGCCATCGCCAACACCGGGCAGCCCAACTCCGGCGCCAGCCAGTTCTTCATGGTGTACGCCGACACCGAGCTGCCGGCGAGCTACGCCACCGTCGGCACGGTCTCGCCGGCCGGGCTCAAGGTGCTCCAGGCGATCGCCGCGAAGGGGATCAAGCCGTCGCCGTACAAGCCCGCACCCGCCAAGGGTGCGGCCGTCACGGACGGCGTGCCCGGAGAGACCGTGACGATCACCAAGGCCACGCTGAGCTGACCTGCTGTCGCCGGGGTCGGCAACCGACCTCGGCGACCGCAGGCACGACCGAACTCCCTACGGCGTGCCCTCGGCCCCACCGTAGGCCCGCTTCCCCACGGGCGCCCGTGGGGAAGCGGCCATTCGGTGAGCGACGGGGCCTTTCGTGGGGACGAGCAGAGCACTACTGCGCGCTGGTCACCCGGTACACGTCGTAGACGCCCTCCACATTGCGCACGACGTTGAGCACGTGCCCCAGGTGCTTGGGGTCGCCCATCTCGAACGTGAACCGGGAGATCGCGACCCGGTCGCGAGACGTGGACACCGACGCGCTCAGGATGTTGACCTTCTCGTCCGCGAGCACCTTGGTGACGTCCGACAGCAGGCGGTGCCGGTCGAGTGCCTCCACCTGGATGGCCACCAGGAACACCGATGACGGTGACGGCGCCCACGACACGTCCAGGAACCGCTCGGACTGCTTACGCAACTCGATGACGTTGGTGCAGTCGCCGCGGTGCACGCTGACGCCACCACCGCGGGTCACGAACCCGACGATCTCGTCGCCCGGCACCGGGGTGCAGCACTTCGCGAGCTTCGCGAGGACGCCCGGCTGGTCCGTGACGAGCACACCCACGTCGCTCGCGGCGTGTGTGCCGCCGGCGCGCAGGGTCGACGGTGTCGCACGCTCGGCGAGTTCCTCGGCCGCGTCGTCGATGCCGCCGAGCTGGTCGACCATCTTCTGCACCACGGTATGCGCCGACACCTGATGCTCGCCGACCGCGGTGTACAGGGCCGAGACATCGGCGTAGCGCAGTTCCTTGGAGATGGTGGCCATGGACTCGGCGTTGGTGAGCCGCTGCAGCGGCAGGCCGGTGCGGCGGACCTCCTTGGCGATCGCGTCGCGGCCGGCCTCCAGGGCCTCCTCGCGGCGCTCCTTGGCGAACCACTGCCGGATCTTGGCCTTGGCACGTGGGGAGACCACGAACGACTGCCAGTCGCGTGACGGCCCGGAGTTCTCGGCCTTGGACGTGAACACCTCCACGACCTCGCCGTTCTCCAGCTTCCGCTCGAGCGCGACCAGCCGGCCGTTGACCCGGGCGCCGATGCATCGGTGTCCGACCTCGGTGTGCACCGCGTAGGCGAAGTCGACGGGCGTCGACCCCGCGGGCAGCGTGATCACGTCGCCCTTGGGCGTGAACACGAAGATCTCCTTGACCGCGAGGTCGTAGCGCAGCGACTCGAGGAACTCCCCCGGATCCGCAGCCTCCCGCTGCCAGTCCAGCAGCTGGCGCATCCACGCCATGTCGTCGATCTCGGTGCTGTCCGTGCCGCCGCCCTTGCCGTTGCGGCCCTTGGTCTCCTTGTACCGCCAGTGCGCGGCGATGCCGAACTCGGCCGTCCGGTGCATCTCGCGGGTGCGGATCTGGATCTCGAGCGGCTTGCCCTCGGGGCCGATCACCGTGGTGTGCAGCGACTGGTACACCCCGTATCGCGGCTGCGCGATGTAGTCCTTGAACCGGCCGGCCATCGGCTGCCACAGCGAGTGCACCACGCCGACGGCGGCGTAACAGTCCCGGACCTCGTCACACAGGATCCGGACGCCCACCAGGTCATGGATGTCGTCGAAGTCGCGGCCCTTGACGATCATCTTCTGATAGATCGACCAGTAGTGCTTGGGCCGGCCCTGCACGTCGGCGACGATCCGCGACGCCGACAGCGCAGCGTTGATCTCGGCGCGCACATTGGCGAGGTAGGTGTCCCGGGACGGCGCGCGGTCGGCGACCAGCCGCACGATCTCCTCGTACTTCTTGGGGTGCAGGATCGCGAACGAGAGGTCCTCGAGCTCCCACTTGACGGTCGCCATCCCGAGGCGGTGCGCGAGCGGCGCGATCACCTCGAGCGTCTCGCGGGCCTTGCGGGCCTGCTTCTCCGGCGGCAGGAAACGCATCGTGCGCATGTTGTGCAGCCGGTCGGCCACCTTGATCACCAGCACCCGCGGGTCGCGGGCCATCGCGATGATCATCTTGCGGATCGTCTCGGCCTCGGCGGCATTACCCAGCGCGACCTTGTCGAGCTTGGTCACGCCGTCCACCAGGTGGGCGACCTCGGGCCCGAAGTCGTTGGTCAGCTCCTGCAGGCTGTAGCCGGTGTCCTCGACGGTGTCGTGCAACAGCGCCGCGACCAGCGTCGTGGTGTCCATACCGAGCTCGGCGAGGATCGTCGCGACGGCCAGCGGGTGCGTGATGTACGGGTCACCCGACTTGCGGTACTGCGTCGCATGGCGCGCGTCGGCCACGTCGTACGCGCGCTCGATCAGCGCGACGTCCGCCTTGGGGTACAGCTCGCGGTGCAGCGCCACAAGGGGCTCGAGCACGGGCTTGACGTGGTTGCGAGCGCCGGTCATGCGGCGGGCGAGCCGCGCACGCACGCGCCGCGAGGTGGACGACGGTGCCGGCTCCGGCGCGGGGAACGGCTCGGTCGGCGACTCGTCGGTGGGCGGCTCCGACGGTGCCGGGGCCTGCACCGGCGCCGCCACCGCGACGTGAGCGGTCGTGGGGGCACCGCCGTTTCCCGCCGCGAACGCACCGCCGTTCCCGGCGACGAGAGCACTACCGTTCCCGGCCACGAGAGCACCGCCGTTCCCGGCGACGAGAGCACCGCCGTTCTCTGGCACCGGCGCTCCGCCGTTCTCGGCCACCGCGCCATCCGCGGCCGGACGCCGAGCCGGTTGCACCGGCGCGGCCGGTTCCGGCGCGCTGTCCTGCACGATCCCGTCGCGGGCCTCGGGTTCGGCCCCGGCGACGGAAGCCTGGTCCGCTGCGGCCATCGGCTGCCCCCTCGCTGGCCGGCCGACCTTCGTGGGGCCGCCGGCCTAAGAAAATAGGCTGATATCCACCGCCAGCGCGAACGGACGGTGAACCTCTAGCCTACTGACAACGCCGCGACCTCGACGGCCCCACCGGGTAGTTCGGCCAATCGCGCCCGTGCGCCCAGGCCCGCGAGCTCGACGACCACCGACACCGTCGTCACCACGGCGCCCGCGCGGCGCAGCAGGGCGACCGCCGCAGCGACGGTGCCGCCGGTCGCGAGCACATCGTCGACCACCAACACGCGCCTGCCCCGCAGATCGATCCCCTCGGCGGGGATCTCCAACGCGGCCGAGCCGTACTCGAGGTCGTACTCCTGCCGCAGCACCGGCGGCGGCAGCTTGCCGCCCTTGCGGACCGCCAGCATCCCGACTCCCAGGTTCAGCGCCACGCCCGAGCCGAGTAGGAAGCCCCGCGCGTCGATGCCGGCGACGACGTCGACCGCTGGGATCGGATCGCGTGCGCGGCCCGCCGCAGAACCGTTCGCGCGGCCCGCCGCAGGACCGTCTGCGCGGCCCGCCGCAGGACCGTTCGCGCGGCCCGCCGCGGCTAACCCCTCGATGACCGCCGCCAGCCCGGCACCGTCGGCGAACACGGGGGTGAGATCGGCGAACAGGACCCCCGGCTCCGGGAAGTCGGGGACGTGGCGGGTGTGCGCCTCGATGGCCGCGACCGCGTGGGCGCGGGCATCGAACGCGCCGGCGACGGGGGTGTCGGTCATGCGGCCAGTATCCCCTGCGCCCGCGGTCTGCGCCCGCCTTGCCCCGTCACCGTCGCGCCCGGCGGGCACGCTTGGTGCTCGGCCTGGGCGCGGGACCGGTCACCTCGGCGACGAGCGGCACCGCGTCGGCCGGCTCGCCGGCGTCGACCCGCGCGCGGCGGGCCAGCACCTTGGCGGTGTGTCGGCGTATCTCGGGGGTCTGCTCCTTGAGCGCGACCAGCAGCGGCGTCGCGAAGAAGATCGACGAGTAGGTGCCCACGATGACGCCCACGAGCTGGACCAGGCCCAGGTCGTTGAGGGTGCCGACGCCCAACATCCACGCGGCGATCACCATCAGCGACAGCACCGGCAACACCGAGATCACGGTGGTGTTGATCGACCGCATCAGCGTCTGGTTGACGGCGAGGTTGGCCTGCTCGGCGTACGTGCGCCGGGTGGTGTGCAGCACACCGCGGACGTTCTCCTCGACCTTGTCGAACACGACCACCGTGTCGTACAGCGAGAAGCCGAGGATGGTGAGCAGGCCGATGACGGTGGCGGGGCTCACCTCGAAGCCCACCCAGGCGTACACGCCGGCGGTGACAACCACGTCGAAGAACAGCGACGCCAGCGCCGCGAGAGCCATCGCCCACTCGCGGAACCGAAGCGCGATGTACGCGGTCACGATCACGAGGAAGACGATCAGGGCGACGAGCGCCTTGTGGGTGATCTGCGCGCCCCACGTCGAGCTCACATCCGAGAAGCTGATCGACGATTCCGACGCGGCGCCACCGCGGTCACGCGGATGGAACGCGTCGAACAGTGCCGAGCGAGCCGCGGAGATCTGCGCGTTGTCGAGCTGGGCCGCGGCGATCTGGTAGGTCTCCGTAGAGCCGGAACCTGCCGTCTGAACGGTCTCCGGCGCGTGGCCGACCGCCTTGGTGAACACGTCCGTGACCTGCGACGTGTCGACCTGGCCCGACACGGGGAACGACACCTGCGTGCCGCCCCGGAAGTCGATGCTCAGGGTGAACCCGCGGACGATGATGCCGATGATCGCGACGGCGACGATCACCCCCGTGATCCCGAACCACAGGCGGCGCCGACCGACGATGGCGAACGCGCCCGTGCCGGTGTAGAGCCGGGACAGGAAGCCGTGCTGCGGGGCTGCGGTGAGAGTCACGTCAGACCTCCTCGGTCTCGGTGCTGGAGGAGCCGGGCCGCGCGGCGCCGACCGTCGCCGTCGCGCGACGTTCCTTGGCGACCTGCTGGATCGCGCCGAGGCCGTTCATCGACGGCCGCGAGAAGAACGACGTCCGGGACGCGTAGTGCACGAGCGGGTGGGTCACCAGGAAGACGATCACGATGTCGAGGATCGTGGTGAGGCCCAGCGTGAAGGCGAAGCCTCGGACATCGCCCGCCGCGAGGATGTACAGCACGGCAGCGGCGAGGAACGACACCGCGTTACCGGTCCAGATGGTCCGGCGGGCGCGGGCCCAGCCGCGCGGCACCGCCGAGCGGAACGTGCGTCCGTCCCGGATCTCGTCCTTTATCCGCTCGAAGTACACGACGAACGAGTCGGCGGTCATGCCGATTCCGATGATGAGGCCGGCGATACCCGCCAGGTCCAGCGAGTAGCCGATCCAGCGGCCGAGCAACACCAGCAGGCCGTACACGAGCAGACCCGAGAGCACCAGCGACAGCGCGATGAGCCCGCCGAGCGCACGGTAGTAGACCAGCGCGTACACCAGCACCAGGATCAGGCCGACGAGGGCCGCGAGCAGGCCCGCCTTGAGGGAGGCGAAGCCCAGGGTCGCACTGAGGGTCTGGGCGGTGCCGGGCTTGAACGACAGCGGCAGCGACCCGTACTTGAGGACGTTGGCGAGGTCATTGGCGGTGGAGGCGGTGAACTGCCCGGTGATCTGGGTCGTGCCACCGGCGATCGCGCTCTGGATGGTGGGCGCCGAGACGACCTGCGAGTCGAGCACGAACGCGGCCTGCTGGCCGATGTGCTGGCCCGTGTAGTTCGCCCAGAAGTCCGAGGCCGCCTTGTCGAACGTGACGTTGACCGTGTACTGGCCGCCGCTCTGGTCGAAGCCGGATCCCGCGCCCGTGATCTGCTGGCCGTCGATGATCGACGGGCCGAGTGTGTACACGGTGGTGTGGTCCTGGCTGCACGCGACCAGCGGCAGCTTGGGATCGTCGTTGCCCGCAAGGGGGTCGGCGACCGTGCAGTCGAGGGCGGCCATCGCCTTCTTCTGCGTGGCGGGGTCGGTGCTCTGCCGAGTGGCCTTCGCGGCGTCGATGACCCGCTTGGCCGTGGCCGGGTCGGTCATGTCCGGCAGCGCCGCGGGCGACGTGCCCGGCTTCGCGGGCGCAGCGGCCTGTGACGCGGTGACCGGCCGGATGTACAGGCGTGCGGTCTGCCCGAGCGAGCGCGCCTGGTCACCGTTCTGTCCGGGCACCGTGATGACCAGGTTCGAACCGTTGATCTGCACCGTCGACCCGGAGACGCCAAGCCCGTTGACGCGCTTGTTGATGATCTCCTGGGCCTTCTTCAGCGACGTCTGATCAGGCGCCTTGCCGTCGGGCGTGACGGCCTGCAGGGTCACGGACGTGCCGCCCTGCAGGTCGATGCCCAACTTGGGCTGCGGCTTCCTGTCGCCGGTGAAGAACACCAGCGCGTACACGGCGACGAAGATCACCGCGAACGCGATCAGCAGCCGCGACGGGCGCACGTCGATACTCGACGAGGTTCTTGCCACGAGTGTGAGACTCCTTGCGTGGGGACGTTGGTCCCGTTAGTCCGGACCGAGGTCCGTGCGTGGGGACCCGAGGTCCGTGCGGGGGACGGTGGAGGCTTGGGCGCGGGACAGCCCGCGGAATCGGCCGGAGCGCTCGCGCGGTGGTCGTGGCGGCCGGCCGGGAGAGTCGGCGACGCGGTCCGGGCGCACCGCGCAGGGTCGCGCGACGCCTGCGTCGTGCGCGGTGCCACCGGGCACGCTCGACCGGGTACGCGCGGGGATCACGCCGCGCACACCACGGACGGGTTACCGCTCGTCGCGGTCGCGGGGCTCGTCGTCGTTCTTGGTGAAGTCCACGCGGCTGTTCTCGTCGTCGATCGACTCGATCGACGGGGCGCCGAAACCCTCGGAGCCCAGCTCCTCGATCTCGGGCTCGACGACCTTCAGCACCGCGCGGCGCACCCAGGTGGTCACGACGCCGGGGGCGATCTCGAGCTGCAGGGTGTCGTCACCGACGCCGACGATGGTGCCGTGCATCCCCGAGCTGGTCAGGACGACGTCGCCGGGCTTCAGTGAATCCTGCATGGCAGACGTCTCGTTCACCTGCCGCTTCTGCTTGCGGAAGCTGAAGACCATGAAACCGATCAGGACGACCAGCATGATCGGCAGTAGTAGGGCACCCATAAGAACCAGACTCCTCGTGGTGGCCCGCGGGCGGGCCCGCGGGTAGGCGGCTACCCGATCGGGGCAGCACTCGACCACCCAGTGTTCCACATCGCGCGGCCGCGCCGGTCCAGCGACCGCCGCGGCTCGGTCCATGCGGCCGGTGCGACACGTTTCCTACGCCGGCCGGCGCCGGTGCGGGCCGCCGGAACGAGGCGGTACGCCCGCCTGCGGATGAGCCGTCAGGCCGGCTTGTGGATGAGCATCGGCAGCACCGCGTAGGCGCCGGCGTCCCGCAGGTGTGCGGCGGCCACCGTCAGCGGCCACCCGGTGGACGTGGCGTCCGCCAGCAGCAGCACCGTCGCACCGCTGACGGACGCGCCCGGGGCCACGCCGCCATCACCCGCGCCGCCATCATCCCCGGCGCCGTCCAGGAACCGGATCGGGCCGCCAGCCGGAGCCGCAGCAGCCAGCGCGTCGCGCCAGTACGTCGCCTCCTCGGCACCCGACGCGTCGCAAGTCGGATCGTAGCCATGTCGTTCTGTGAGCCAAGGAGTTGGGACTAG
>NZ_BAABFR010000122.1:0-13669 GCF_039541155.1 Tsukamurella soli | reverse complement strand
GACCAGGCGGTACCCGAGCTCCTGTGCGGGTGCGACGATGGCGAGGCCGACCAGCGCGCCGACGCCGACGCCGCCCAGCGCGCCGACGGCGCAGGGACCGATGCCGGGGCCACCGAGACCTCCCCTGCCCGACCGGAGCCGGCTGCGCAGCCGGAGCCCGCTGCACAGCCGGAGCCCGCTGCACAGCCGGAGGTCGCCGGGCGGCAGGGGCCGGTGCAGACGTCGGTCGCCGGGGACGAGGGCGCGGGGAACACACCGCCGTCGGCACCCCGCCGGCGCAGGGTCACCCGCAAGGCACCGACCACCACGTCGGTGACGGCGCAGACGATCGTCGTGAGCGTGGACTCCACGCCCGCGCCGGCACCGTCGGCGCCGGTGGGTGAGACGGCCGCGGAACCCGCCCGCAAGCGAGCCCGCAGACGGGCTGCGGCGCGTCCGGCAGGGCCTGCGGCCCACCCGGGCGATGCCGCGGCGCAGGGGACCGGGGAGCCGGCGTCAGCGGGTGGTGTGCAGCCGGTTTGACCCTGGCGTCGCGCGTCCCGTAATCTGGGACGGTCGCTTTTTTCGGCGATGAGCTCGCGCGTGCCGCGCGTCGGTCCAGCCACGGAAGTGGGGGCCGGTAGGCAGCGGGGCGCGACCGCCGAAACCCCGCGTGAACAAAGGCCCGCGCCACCGGTGCGTGCCGAACTACGAGATGTGAAGAAGAAGAGGTAGACCCGCGATGGCAACGTACGCGATCGTCAAGACCGGCGGAAAGCAGTACAAGGTCGCCGTCGGCGACCTGGTCAAGGTCGAGAAGATCGAGAGCGATCCCGGCGCCGCGGTGTCGCTGCCTGTGGCTCTCGTGGTCGACGGTGCGGACCTGACCACGGACGCTGCAGCTCTGGAGAAGATCTCGGTGACCGCTGAGGTGGTCGAGCACGTCAAGGGCCCGAAGATCCGCATCCACAAGTTCAAGAACAAGACCGGCTACCACAAGCGTCAGGGCCACAGGCAGAAGCTGACGGTGGTCAAGGTCACCGGCATCGCCTGATCTCCGGACACTTTCACATTCAGACCTGCTAGGAGCTAAGTCATGGCACACAAGAAGGGCGCGTCCAGTTCGCGCAACGGTCGCGATTCCAACGCCCAGCGACTGGGCGTCAAGCGGTTCGGCGGACAGGTCGTCAGCGCCGGTGAGATCATCGTCCGCCAGCGCGGCACTCACTTCCACCCGGGCGTCGGCGTCGGCCGCGGTGGCGACGACACCCTGTTCGCGTTGGAGGCCGGCGCTGTTGCGTTCGGCAGCAAGCGCGGCCGCAAGACGGTGAACATCGTGGCTCCGGTCGCTGCGGAGGCCTGATCTCCACGGCGCGACGTTCGAGCTTTACCGAAGGCGGGCACGGTCTCCTGGTAGACCTTGCCCGCCTTCGTCTTTTCCCGCACTGAGAAAGAGGTACCAGCCATGTCCCGATTCGTCGACCGGGTGACGGTTCATGTCACCGCCGGAAACGGCGGGCACGGCTGCGCCTCGATCCACCGGGAGAAGTTCAAGCCCCTCGGTGGCCCCGACGGTGGCAACGGTGGCAACGGTGGCTCGGTGATCTTCGAGGTCGACCCGCAGGTGCATACGCTGCTCGACTTCCACTTCCGCCCGCACCTCAAGGCCACCAACGGAAAGCCGGGCGAGGGCGGCAACCGCAGCGGTAAGGCCGGCGACGACCTGGTGCTCAAGGTGCCCGACGGCACCGTCGTCCTGGACGCAGACGGCCGCATCGTCGCCGATCTGGTGGGCTACGGCGCCAGTCTCGTCGCCGCCCCCGGCGGGCGCGGTGGCCTCGGGAACGCCGCGCTGGTCTCGCGGGCGCGCAAGGCGCCCGGCTTCGCGCTGCTCGGCGAGGAGGGCTCGACGCGGGACCTCGTGCTGGAGCTGAAGTCCGTCGCCGACGTGGGCCTCGTGGGCTTCCCCTCGGCGGGCAAATCGTCGCTCGTGTCCGTGCTCTCGGCCGCCAAGCCGAAGATCGCCGACTACCCGTTCACGACCCTCGCCCCGAATCTCGGCGTGGTCTCCGCCGGCGACACGACGTTCACCATCGCCGACGTCCCCGGCCTGATCCCCGGCGCGTCCACCGGCCGCGGCCTGGGCCTGGACTTCCTGCGTCACCTCGAGCGGTGCGCCGTGCTGGCGCACGTGGTCGACTGCGCCACCCTCGAGCCTGGCCGCGACCCCGTGTCCGACGTCGACGCCCTCGAGGCCGAGCTGGCCGCGTACCAGCCCGCCCTGTCCGGCGACACGGGGCTGGGTGAGCTGTCCGAGCGACCGCGCGTGGTGGTGCTCAACAAGGTGGACGTCCCGGACGCCAAGGAGCTGGCGGACATGGTGCGCCCTGACTTCGAGGCGCGCGGCTGGCCCGTTTTCGAGGTGTCGGCGGTGGCGCACACCGGGCTGCGTGAGCTGACGTTCGCGCTCGCCGAGCTGGTCGAGCGCTACCGCGCGGAGCGCGCCGCACCGGTGGTGCGTCGGCCGGTGATCCGACCCATGCCGATCGACGAGTCGGGCTTCGAGGTGATCTCCGACCCCGATCAGCCGGGCGGGTTCATCGTGCGCGGGCCGCGACCGGAGCGCTGGGTGCGGCAGACCGCGTTCGACAACGACGAGGCCGTGGGCTACCTCGCCGACCGGCTGAACCGCCTCGGCGTCGAGGACGAGCTCAAGAAGCTCGGTGCCGTGCAGGGCTGCCCGGTGACCATCGGCGATGTGTGTTTCGAGTGGGAGCCCACGCTGGGCACCATCGAGGACGTGCCCGTCACGGGCCGCGGCACCGACATCCGGCTCGAGCGCAACGATCGCGTCGGGGCGACCGAGCGCCGTCGCCTGCACGACGTCCGACGTGGGCTGATCTCCGAAGACGATGAGGATGAGTGATCCCGGCGCCGGGAGCGGAGCGAGCGGGCCGCATGTCTCCGGCGCCGGGAGCGGAGCGAGCGGGCCGCATGTCTCCGGCGCCGGGAGCGGAGCGAGCGGGCCTGGTGCCACTGACTGGGACCTCGCGGAAGGTGATGTGCGACAGTCGATCGCGGGTGCGCGATCGATGGTCGTCAAGATCGGAAGCTCAGCGCTGACCGACCTCGAGCACGGCCTGGTCTCGTCGCGGCTCGACGCGCTGGCCGATGCGATCGTCGCACGCCTGGACCGCGGCACCGAGGTCATCGTGGTGTCGTCGGGCGCGATCGGCGCCGGGATGGCGCCGCTGGGGTTGCGTAAGCGCCCGTCCGACCTGGCGACCAAGCAGGCCGTCGCCTCCGTGGGGCAGCTGCAGCTCGCCAACGCGTGGGAGCGGTCGTTCGCACGCTACGGCCGGATCGTCTCGCTGGTCCTGCTGACCGCCCACGACGTGGGGCTGCGGGTGCACGCCGCGAACGCGCAACGCACCCTCGACCGGCTGCGCACCCTGGGTGCGGTGCCGATCATCAACGAGAACGACACGGTGGCCTCGAACGAGATCCGGTTCGGTGACAACGACCGGCTGGCCGCACTCGTCGCGCATCTCACCGGAGCCGACGCACTGGTGCTGCTGTCGGACGTGGACGGGTTGTACGACGGTGACCCGCGCAAGGGTGACGCGTCGCTGATCGCTGCGGTCGACGGGCCGGAGGACCTCGACGGTGTCGTGGCCGGGTCCGGCGGCGCGCTGGGGACCGGCGGTATGGCGTCCAAGCTGTCCGCGGCGCGGTTGGCGGCCGATGCCGGCGTGCCGGTGCTGCTGACTGCCGCCTCGCTGGCGGCCCGTGCGCTGGACGATGCGACGGTGGGCACGGTGTTCCGGCCGCGGGCGAGCAGGATGTCGGCACGCCGGTTCTGGGTGCGACACGCCGCCGACGTGCACGGCGACCTGACGCTGGACGACGGTGCCGTCGCCGCGGTCGTGGACCGGCGCGGTTCCCTGCTCGCGCCGGGGATCACCAAGGCGGAGGGTGGTTTCCACGGCGGCGACGTCGTGAACCTGCGGGATCTGCGCGGCACTGTCCGCGCCCGGGGGGTGGTGGCCTACGACGGCCTCGAGCTGGCCGGGATCGTGGGACAGGCCACCGCCGATCTGCCGCCGGACCTGCGCCGGCCCGTGGTGCACGCCGACGATCTGGTGCCAGTGCGCTGAGCGGGTGCAGGCTGTGTCGACAGCGTGACCGGGCGGTCAGCAGATGTACTGCCGCTCAGCCAGCACGAGCCTGCCCAGATCCACGACCCCGTGTGCCGGCGCGGTCCGCCAGCCCGATGTGCCGACCAGCTGCTCGCCCGGCACCATGGGCCTCCCCGGCGTGCCGGGGGTTCCCTGGGTCGCGGGGATTTCGGGTGTTCCGTCGGTGCCCAGGACTGCGGCCTTTCCCGGGGTGCTGGGGGTCGCGAGAACCGCCGGCGTGCACGTGCCGATCGTCTGGTCGACCGTCGCCTGGTACGAGGTACCCGGTCGCAGGTCGCCGAACGTCACGCATCCGTTGCCCCCGGTGTTCAGGGTGAACCTCGGGGCGAACAGGCCCTGGTTGGTCGTCAGTGTCACCGGTCCCAGGAACGGCTCCCCGTCCTGTTCGGAGACACATACCCGGGCCGACGGGGGAGGCGTGTGGGGACGCGGAGCGGCCTGGGCCTGTGCGAGGGGCGTTGCGCACCCTGCGATGCCGACGGCGATCCCGGTGATCAACACCCGGCTACTGAATGTGGCGATCATTCGTGGCCTCTGTCTCCGTGCTCGATTCACGATGCTGGTGTCCTGTCGGTTTGCGGCCCATACGAGCGTACCTGGCAGAGCGCGCAGCGTCGGGCGAATACACTTGTGGCAAAGAGCATCCGCGGTCAAGCCACCTGGATCGACGAACCGCCTCGTCGACTGCGGGCTCTTGCTCGGTGTGCTACGAGACAGCGGCCCCACTGCTGTGCGTGCCGAGGGCACGCGCCGGATCTACCTGACGCTGGACGACGCTGCCGTCGCCGCGGTCGTGGAGCGGCGCGGTTCACTGCTCGTGCCGGGGATCACCAAGGCGGAGGGTGGTTTCCACGGCGGCGACGTCGTGAACCTGCAGGATCTGCGCGACACCGTCCGCGTCTGGGGGACATGCGCTGGCCAGTGGTGCACGCCGACCGCCTGGTGCCCGTTCGCTGAGCCGCACGCGCGCCCGAGTGCCGGAGTGCGCTCAGATCGCCCGAATGGACGCGAAATCCATCGGTGCGGCCGGCACGTAGCGACCCCGTGGGACATCCGAGACGAGCTCGCCGTCGGCGATGACGAGCTCGCCGCGGAGGAACACCTGCTCGGGCCTTCCCCGCAGGCGCATGCCCTCGTACGGGGTGTAGTCGGTGGCCATGTGCAGACCGGCGCGCGTGACCACCCATTCTCGATCGGCGTCCCAGATCGCGATGTCCGCGTCCGAGCCCGGCAGAAGGGAACCCTTGCGCGGATACAGCCCGTTGGTGATAGCCGGGTTGGTCGCGGTCACCTCCACGAACCGGCTAGGGCTCATTCCGAGATCGTTGACGAAGCGAGAGAAGATCACCGGCAGCCTGGTCTCGACGCCGGGTAGCCCGTTGGGCATCGCGCGCACGTCGTGCTGGTGCTTCTGCTTCTGCCGGGTGTCGTAGCAGCAGTGGTCCGAGCCGACGGTGGTGACGCTTCCGAGCAACAGTCTGCTACCGAGCTCGTCGACGACGTCTCGACGGCGCAGCGGGGGACAACAGACGAAGCGCTCTGGGTCGTCTTGTGCGTAGCGGCTGTCGTCGAGCGTCAGGTGGTGCGCGACGGTCTCGGTGAAGGCGACCACGCCGCGTTTGCGGGCGTCGACGACCAGATCGACTGCGTCGGGGGTCGACTGGTGGACGAAGTACACCGGCGCCTGCTGCGATTCGGCGATCGCGAGGATCGCCGCCACCGACGACGTCTCCGCGAGCTCCGGCCGGGTGTCTGCCATATGTCCGGCATCGACGGTTCCGATGGCGGCACAGCGGTTTTGGGCGTCGACCACTATCGCGTCGGACTCACAGTGGATCAGCACCATCCCGCCGAGGTCCCGTGTGGCGCGCATGGTGTTCAGGATCGTATGCTCGTCGGCCATCGACTCACCGGCGTACGTGGTGAACATCTTGATCGTCCGGATGCCCGCGTCCGCCATGTGCCGCAGCTGCATCGGCACCGACTCGTCCCAATCGACGACGCAGCCGTGCAGTGCGGCGTCGCAGAGCCCGGCCGGTATCTTCGCGAGCTGCTCTCGGGCAGCGTCGAGCGGGCGAGCGCCGGGACGCGGGATGGCGAAGTCGACGATGGTGGTGGTGGCACCGAACAACGCGGCGGCGGTGCACTCGGGATAGCGGTCCAGTGAGGTGAATTCACCCGAGGTGAAGCCGACGTGGCAGTGCGGATCGACGCCGCCGGGCAGCACGAGCTTGCCCGTCGCGTCGATCTCCTCGGTGACCCCGTGCGTTGGGGCGCCTGGTGCGGTGACAGCCACGATCGTCTCGCCGTCGATCACGACATCGGCAGGTCCCGACCACGTCGATTCGACAACTGTTCCTCCGCGGATCGCTTTCATGTCGGACTCCCTGTGTAGACACGCCAATCGCCGATCCTGCTGATGTCGGTGACGCCACGGGCGCTTACGTACCGGTCTCGCAGCTGCATCGACAGGCACCCCGATCCGTCGTCCAGCTCGATCACGGACAGCTCGAGTTCCTCGGGTTCGCGAGGGAGGAGTCGGTCTCGGAGGACACGGTAGGAGACGCGGTACAGCTCGCCGCGCACGGTGTGACCGTCCGATTCCACGGGATACAGCCCGGGGAACTCGTCCCGGACGGAGTAGAAGCGATACCGGGCGGCGGTCGCGGCCGGCCCGACGAGTTCTGCCTCGCTCAACGCATCGTTGAGACTGCCACCCGACATGGCTTGGCCGTTGACGAACATCAATACGGTGGACATGGCGTCACTCCTCTGCAGAGATCGAGGTCAGTCGGTCGGGACCGAATGCTGAGACGTCCACCGGCGGAGGGGAACCCGCGATCAGAGCAGTGAGGGTGCGGGCCCACAGCGGGGCGAACGTGAAGGAGTAGGTCCCGCCGGCGACGAACAGTCGCGGCGCCGCGGGTAGTGCGCCGATGACGGGCATCTCGTCCGGCGTCGTGACGACCGGACCGGTCCAGACGTCCGTCAGCGGGGCCGATCCGAGCTGTGGAATCAATCGCGTCATCTGCGCGTGGTTGCCAGCGGTGCTTGATGCGAGGACCGGGGCGCGGCCGTCCGCGGCTCGATACGGGCCCGCGGGCCAACCGCCACCCAGTATCAGGCGATCCGCCTGCTGTTTGAGGGACATTCCCTCCGCCACGTGCTGCACGAGGCAGGTGAGCGTACCGGGCGCGGCCTCGAAACTGTGCATCTGCAGCGAACGCGGAACCAGATCCAGGTTCACGCCCGCGAGTGCGGCGACGTCGGCGAGCCATGGGCCGCACGCGAGGACGACCGACTCGGCGCGGGTCGCACCGGTCTCGGTCTCCACGAGCCACCGGGAGCCGTCGTGCTCCAATCCCGTCACCGGGCGGTGCGCGCGGAGCTCGACACCTTCTCGCGTGGCCTGGTCGAGGAGCGCGGTTCCCGCCGCCACCGGGTCGGCGAACCCGTCCCACTCGCACCAGGTCGCCGCTTCGACGGTGGGACCGAGGAGCGGCATGCGTGCGCGAGCAGCCTTGCCGGACAATACCGTCGTGGGGATTCCGGCGTCGGCCTCCCGGATGGACTTGTCCGTGAGCAGCTGGGCCTGTTCCTGCGTCTCGGCGACCGAATAGCCACCGCAGCGGACCAGCCCCAGGCCGGGCACCGTCGCGTCCCACGCGTTCCAGAGGTCACTGGCCACGCGCTGCATCGGCAGGAGGCGCGCGGTATCCACCGGCGTGTCCTGTCCCGGCCGTCTAGCGTGCAGGCCCTGGATGTGCAGGTTGCCCGCAGTCGCCCGTGAGCCCGCACCGATCGGCTCGAACCTCTCCAGGACGACGACGCTGCGGCCGCTGCGGGCCAGCTCCAGCGCCGCGGCCGCGCCGACGATCCCGGCACCCACGATCACCACATCGACGTCAGCCCGCATGCGCCACCGCCAACCGCTCGTCGGTGGCCCGCCGGATCCCCGATTCCTCGACGATCCGCTGCAGGGACCGGATGCGTTGATCGTCGACGAGGTCGAGTAGTGGCGGGCGAACAGTTCCGCCGGGCTGGCCGAGGATGTTCATCACCGCCTTGAGCTGGGCGATCGGCGATCCGTGGATCCCGCTGTAGTCGGGTCGGATCAGGCGGCCGGACAGTCCCTGGTACCGGTCGGCCCACTCGCGCGCCGCGGCGACGTCGCGGTCGCGCACCGCCTGATAGAAGGACACACCGAAGGGGGCGCCGACGCCGCCGCCGTCGATGTTGCCGTCTCCGCCCAATTCCAGCAGCGTGGCGAGTCCCCGGCGGTGCAGGAAGCTGCCGAACACGCGCACGCGGTCGCTGACGGCCTCGACGGTGGACAGCATCGACAGCCAGTCGCCTGTGCTGTCCTTGATCGCCACGACACGGTCGAGATCGGCGAGGCGTTGGTAGAGCCCGTCGATCTCGCTCATGTCGACGGCCACGCCGCGCGGCCAGTTGTACACCATGAACGGCAGATCGGTGGCCGCGGTGAGCGTCCGGTAGAAGGCCACGATCTCGTCGCCGGACGGATGGACGTACGGAGGCGGCGTGGCGAGCACGCCGTCGGCGCCGGCGTCCTTCGCGTGGCGCGCCAGATCGCCGGCCTCGTCGGCGGTATAGGCCGTGACGCCGACGATGACCGGAACGCGGCCGTCCACCGCATCGATCGCCACCTCGGCGACGCGTCGCCGCTCGGCGGGGCTCTGGCTGAACCACTCACCGGTGCTGCCGTTGACGAGGACCCCACCGACCCGCAGTGCCACGTAGAGCTCCATCAGGGCAGTGAGACCGTCGACGTCGACAGCGCGGTCGGAGTCGAACGGGGTGGGGGCGGCGGGCCAGTATCCGGCCCACGCGACGTCATCACGATTCATCGGGGAAAATCCTTCGGAAGTCGGGGCGAGTAGAGTCGATATCGATGGGATCGATTGCATTACAGCGTGCACCGCAAGCGGAAGAGCAGTCAAGCGGGTAACAATTCTTTAACCCGACAGCGGATGCGTCGGAGGCGACTGACGCAGACGGATGAAGACGGACGAAGGGGTCGACTGGAGATGGCGACTGTGACGCTGGCCGACGTGGCGCGAGCCGCGGGTGTGTCCCGCAGCACCGCGTCGCGTGCGCTGAGCGGTTCCTCGCTGATCTCGCTGGAGACCCGCGCGGCGGTGCAGGACGCGGCGCGGGCGCTCGGCTACCGGGTCAATCGTGCGGCGAGCGCCCTACGTTCCAACCGGTCGCATCTGATCGGCCTGGTGATGAACAATCTGATCAACCAGACCTTCCACACGATCGCCGAGGTCGTGCAACGCCGCGCTGCGGAGGCCGGCTTCCAGGTGATCCTGTGTATCACCGACGCCGACCCGCATCGCGAACGGGAGGTACTGGGGATGCTGGCGGATCACGGTGTCGATGGCGCGATCGTCATGGGTACCGGACGAAACCGGAGTGAGATCGGGGTGCTGCGCGAGCACGGCTGTGCCGTGGTGCACCTCATCCGCTCGGTCGCCGGCAGTGATGCCATGACCGTGCTCGCCGACGATGTGGCGGGTGCCAGGGCTGCAACCGAACACCTTCTGGGACTGGGGCATCGACGAATCGGCTTCATCGGCGGTCCGCTGGAGGCGGACTCCGGACGGGAGCGGTTCAAGGGTTACGCCGACACGCTGGCGGACGCCGGCGTCGGGGGGCTCGACGAGTTGGTCAGACGGGGGCCGCTGACCGCCGAGTTCGGGTCGGAGGCGGCGGCGTCGCTGCTGGCGGTCGATCCGCCGATGACGGCACTGTATGCCGCGAACCACGAGGCGACCTTCGGGATCCTCCCCACGCTCGCAGAGCTCGGTGTGGCCATACCGGACGCGCTGTCGCTCATCTGTCACGAGGACATGCGCTGGCTCGCCCTGTGGCGTCCGGGATTGACGGTGGTCGACAACGGTGCCGGAGAACTCGGCGCCATCGCGGTCGACCTGTTGCTCAACCAGATCAGGAACCCGTCGGCAGATGGGGGGCGCACGTACCGGGTGGGGCCGCGGCTGATCGAGCGGGACTCGTGCCGGCGAATCGACCGGATCGACGGCGGCCCAGGTTAAAGCTGGATTGCCGCGGTCACGGTGGTGTTAACGGCCATTGACGCGCGTCGGGGGCTCTGCAATAGTCGGTGCAATCGATCCCATGAGTGCCACTGAAAAGCCTACGGTGGACTTCTGGGTCGAGCTCCCTTTCAATCGATCAGAGGTGCCTGACATGCATAAACTCATCGGCGTGGCCGCCGTCGCCGTCGTGGCGTCGGCGACGATCACCGCCTGCGGATCGGGCGGCGCTGCCAGCCCGCAGGGTTGCAGCCCTGCGGTCGGCGCCTCGGACCTGGTCCACGCCGGGACGTTGACCATCTCGACGAACGCGACATTGCCGCCGATGCAATACGTGGACGCCAACGGCAACGTCACGGGTATGCGTATCGACATCGGCGACGAGATAGCCAAAAGGCTCTGTCTGAAACCCGATTTCGTCAACGTCGACTTCGACGCTCAGATCCCCGGTGTCCAGGGCAAGCGGTGGGACATGATCGACACCGGCCTGTTCTATACGCCGGAACGCGCGCAGACCTTGGATCTCGTGCCCTATGAGCGACAGGCCGTGGCGGTCGCGGTGCCGAAGGGCGACCCGAGGCACATCGCCGCCGTCGACGACCTCGCCGGGAAGACCATCGGCGTGGAGGCCCCGGGCTACGAGTTCGACACCCTCAACTCCCTGGCCGCGAAGTTCGCGACGGAGGGCAAGCCGAAGCTGACGGTCCGCGGCTTCCAGACCAATGCCGATGCCTTCCAGGCTCTTGCGGCCGGACAGGTCGACGGCGCGGCCATCGTGGACTCGGTGACTACCTACTACGAGAAGGACGGTCGCTTCACCACGGCGGTCGGCGGGATCAATCCGGCGCCGCTGGCCATGGGATTCGCCAAGCACAGCCCGATCAGTGCCGTGGTCGCCAAGACACTGTCCCAGATGCGTGCGGACGGTTGGCTCACAGCAGTTTTCAAGAAATACGGCGTACAGGGTTATCAGGGGAACATCGCCGTCAGCACGGGGTCGCTGGGAAGCTGATCCGGAGCCCGTGATCGGGCTACCGGACCGATCGGATAGGAAGGCGAAGCGACATGTGGTCGTGGGAGGCATTCTTCTCGTTCCTCACCAGCAAGCAGTTACTCGAAGGTGCGTGGACCACCGTATGGCTCACGACGGTGAGCATGGCGCTGGGCCTGGCGCTCGCGGTGGTCGTGGTGGCCCTGCGCGCGTCGTCGTTCTTCCCGGCGCGGGCCGTCGCCGGGTTCTACGTGTGGCTGATGCGGGGCACCCCGCTGCTGGTGCAACTCGTCATCATCTATACGGGCCTGCCGCAGGTGGGCATCCGGCTCGGGGTGGTGGCGGCGGCGCTGACCGGCTTGGTGCTGAACGAGGCCGCGTACCTCTCCGAAATCGTGCGCGCGGGCCTGATGTCGGTGCCGAGAGGGCAGAAGGAGGCTGCCCGCGCGCTGGGCATGTCACCGGCCAAGGTGTTCCGGATCGTCGTGATCCCGCAGGCCCTCCGAGTGATGATCCCGCCGCTGGGCAACAGCTTCAACGGCCTCCTCAAGACCTCGACGCTGGTGTCGGTGATCTCGATGGAGGAGTTGTTGCGTAGGACGCAGTTCTTGGTACAGACGAACTTCCGGGTGCTGGAGGGACTCTGTGCGGCTGCCGTGTACTTCCTGATGCTCACCACCATCTGGGGATTCGTCCAGCGGGGCCTGGAGAGTCGGTTCGGGCGCGGCTACGAGCAGGTGGGCCCGGCGCGCAGGGGAGCAGCGCACGGTGGCATCGGAGTGGATCCCGTGATGGTCGATGAGGCGGAGATGAAGGCGGCGAACCGATGACATCAGCAGAACACGACCGATCCGCGCCCCGGCCCGTGGACGTCGTGGAGTTGGCCGGTGTGCACAAGTCCTTCGGCGACGTGCTCGTGCTCGACGATATCGATTTTCGCGTCGCCCAAGGTGAGGTGGTACTCCTGCTCGGTCCGTCGGGCAGCGGCAAGAGCACTCTACTGCGGACGATCAACTGCCTGGAGAGGGTAGATCGCGGCACCGTGCGCGTAGCCGGCGAGCTCATAGGTTTCAGCGAGGGTGCACGCCGGAAGCACCTGAAGGAAGCTGCCGTCGCGCGTCAGCGGCGACGGACGGGCATGGTCTTCCAGAGCTTCAACCTCTTTCCGACCATGACCGCCCTGGAGAACGTCGCGTCCGGACCGCGCCACGTCCTCGGCGCGGCGAAGGAGACGGCGCACAGCGAGGCGCGCCGGCTACTGGAGCTCGTCGGGCTCGGCGACAAGTGCCACAACTACCCGACGCAGCTGTCCGGAGGACAGCAGCAGCGCGTCGCGATTGCGCGTGCGTTGGCGATGAAGCCGTCGGTCATGCTGTTCGACGAGCCGACGTCGGCGTTGGATCCAGAGATGGTCCGCGAGGTGCTCGACGTCATGGTCGCGCTCCGCGCGGAGGGCATCACCATGATCGTGGTCAGTCACGAGATGGGGTTCGCGCGCGCCGCGGCTGACCGCGTCGTGTTCATGTCCGACGGCAAGATCATCGCCGATCAGTCGCCCGAGGCGTTCTTCGACGACCCCGACAACCCGCGAATCCGCCAATTCCTCAGCAAGATCCTGTGATTCGGGGAGTTCGGTCGGCTGATCGAGAAACGCCGGCAGTGGGCAGACCTAGCCTGCGCTTTCGAGCTGCCGGCGCAGCGCGGCGTCGGTGGCCTTCACAGCCTGGACGGCGAAGGGCTCCACGATCTTCCCCAGTGCCTTGCCTGCGAGTCCGCCCGGGAGGTCGTAGCTGAACTCGACGGACAGCACCGTGCTCCCGTCCTCCGCCGTACCGAACTCCCAGCGCGAGGACGTCCGGAACCCGGCGATCGACCTGAGCGTGATCAGGCGATCGGCCTCGAACTCGGTGATCTGCACGACCGACGTGAGGGCTTTGGGGCCGATCTTCAGCTCAGCGTCGAAGACGGCGTCGAGGCCGTAGTCCTTGTCGCCCTTCGGGATGAACCGGGTGATCCCGAAGAACCACTGGGGGACCGTGCGGTAGTCGGCGACATGCGCGAAGGCGGCGGCGATCGGCACGTCGGCCTTCGCGCTGTGGGAGATCGTGGTCACGCGGGGGAACCTCCGGTGCATGCATATGTGGTCGGCCATAGGCCGTGGACTGCGACGTTCGGTCGATGCGGACGCATCGATGTCTCCCCTTCGCCACGATGGACTGAGGCCGAACTAACCGAGACATGGTGTCTATGCAACATATCGGTCGCGCCGGGGCGGGTCAAGAATCGACGCGCCCCGGCGGCCGTGGAGTTGTCAGCGCCAGATGTCGGTGATGGGTGTGGGTGTGGGGTCGGGTGGGGTGGGTGTGGCGGCGGGGGTGCGGGAGAAGCGGGGTGCGGGCATGGGGGTGGTGACGCCG
>NZ_BAABFR010000121.1:0-13732 GCF_039541155.1 Tsukamurella soli | reverse complement strand
CGACATGGCTACGATCCGACTTGTGCCGCTGCCGCGCGTCCTCGGTCGTGTGGTCGGCCCGGCGCGGATCGGGGAGCGCGGCCCGCTCGCGCCCCTGCTCGCCGGGCACCCGCCGCTCGAGCCCGACGGTGACGTGCGCCTCCTCGACGTCGCCGCCCGGCGCCCGTTCCATCCGGGGCGCCTGCACGAGGCGGTGGACGTGTTGCTCGACGGTGTCGTCACCGCCCGTGGGCGGTTGTGGCTCGCGACCCGACCCGACGCGATGCTGTGGCTCGAGTCGGCGGGCGCGGGGCTGCGCGTCGGGCTCGCGGGCCCGTGGGACGCCTGCACCGACCCGCTGCTGTGGGACGAGACCCACGGACCCCGGCACTCGAGCCTCGTGGTCCTCGTGGCCGGCGCCGACCCGGAGGCCGTGATCCGGGCGCTCGAGTGGGCGCTGGTGACCGACGCGGAGTTCGCCGCCGGGCCGCGCGTGTGGGCGGGCTGGGACGACCCGTTCGGGAACTTCCACGTCGACCCGTGCGAGACGGAGGTCCTCGCGGAGTCCACGCGGGAGACCACGAAGAGAGAAGGAGCTGGAGAATGAAGCAGGGAATCCACCCGGACTACCGGCCGGTGGCGATCCGCGACGCATCGACGGGCACGGTCTTCGTGACGCGCAGCACCGCCACCTCGGCGACGGAGATCGAGATCGACGGCGTCACGTACCCGCTGATCACGGTCGACGTGACCAGCGACTCGCACCCGCTGTGGACCGGTAGGCAGCGCGTCGTGGACACCGCTGGGCGCGTGCAGCGGTTCGAGGAGAAGTACCGCCGTTTTGGCGGGCTGACCGCCAGACGGTAGAGTTCGACCCTTGGTGACGTTGGTGGGCCCTTCTCCGCTTGCGTCTGAAGGCTTACACACCAGACCGATAGGAAGAGATCATGGCTGTACCCAAGCGCCGTATGTCGCGGGCCAACACCCGTGCCCGCCGCTCGCAGTGGAAGGCGAACAACCCCGAGCTGCAGGAGGTCACCGTCGGTGGCCGCACCCACCTGGTTCCGCGCCGCCTCGTGCGCGCGGCCAAGCTGGGCCTGGTCGATCTCGACCGCCGCTAGTCTCGAGTCTTTCCGCTGAGGGCGGGGCCGGCATTTCGCCGGTCCCGCCCTTCGCTTCTACTCCCGGAGGCGCCGGTGCTGCTGAATGTCCTCAACTACGTGGGCATCGCGGTATTCGCCGCTTCGGGCGCGCTGATCGGGGTGCGCAAACGGCTCGACGCCTTCGGCGTGTGGACGGTGGCCGCCCTGACCGCGGTGGGTGGCGGTGTCGCGCGCGACGTGCTGCTGGGGATCGACCCGCCCGCGTCGTTCCAGCACTGGCAGAACCTCACCGTCGCATCGGCCACCGCGTTTCTGGTGTTCCTGTTCCACCCGCAGTTCTCCGTCTTGCGGATGTCGGTCGTGGTGCTCGACGCGCTGGGCATGGGGCTGTTCGCATCCACCGGGGCGCTGACGGCCCTGCATCACGGCGCGTCCCCACTGGCCTCCGCGCTGATCGGGATAACCACCGCGGCCGGCGGCGGGATCCTGCGCGACATCCTCGTCAACGAGGTTCCGCTGCTGCTGCAGTCCACCGACCTGTACGCGATTCCGGCGCTCACCGGTGCGGCTGTCACGGTGGCGTCATCCTGGTGGGGCGCGACCGACACCCGGTCGCTGATCGCCGGCGCCGGGTTGGCGTCGGGGTTCCGGCTGCTCGCGCTGTGGCAGGGATGGCGGGTGCCCGTCGCCCCGCAGAACGTGATCGGGCGGGCGCGGGACGGGCTGGTGCGGCTGATCCGCCGACGGTGACGGGGCCGGTGAGCGGCGGTAGGCGTCGGAACCGTCGGTGAGCCCGGACCGTCGGTGAGCCCCCGAACCCTCGACAGGCGTCGGCGCCGTGAGGGGATGGAGTCGCTGACGGTCCCCGAATCGATCCGGCGGGGGAAAAGCGCGTCTCAGGCATTTCACAAGCCTGTTCGGTAAGACTGGGAGCCATGCGCATTCTGGTGGTGGACGATGATCGGGCGGTGCGCGAGTCGCTGCGCCGGTCGCTCACGTTCAACGGTTATCAGGTGGAGACCGCGTTCGACGGTCAGGACGCCATGGACCACATCGCGAGTAGCCGGCCCGACGCTCTGGTGCTGGACCTGATGATGCCGCGCGTCGACGGCTTGGAGGTGTGCCGTCGGCTGCGCAGTCAGGGCGACGACCTGCCGATCCTCGTGCTCACGGCACGTGACGGGGTGAGCGACCGGGTCAGCGGGCTGGACGCGGGGGCAGACGACTACCTGCCCAAGCCGTTCGCGCTGGAGGAGCTGCTGGCCCGCATGCGGGCGCTGCTGCGTCGGGCGTCCCCCGACATCGCGGCCGAGTCGGAGGTGCTCGAGTTCGAGGACCTGTCGATGGACCCGGTCACCCGCGAGGTGTCCCGCGGCGGTCGCGGCATCAGCCTCACCCGTACGGAGTTCAGCCTGCTCGAGATGCTCATGGCGAATCCTCGGCGAGTCCTCACCCGCAGCCGCATCCTCGAGGAGGTCTGGGGCTACGACTTCCCCACGTCGGGTAACGCGCTCGAGGTGTACGTGGGATACCTGCGGCGCAAGACAGAGGCCGGCGGCGAGCCGCGCCTGATCCACACCGTTCGCGGCGTCGGGTACGTGCTCCGCGAAACACCCCCGTGACGGTTGGCGCGGGCCGGGCATTCGCCGGCCACGCGCAGGCCCATGCCGACGCCCGGCACCGTCGTCCCATGCGTGACCCCAACCCGCTCACCCGCAAGGTCAGCTTCCGGTGGCGGGTCACGCTGCTGGCCGCGATCGTGGTGGGGGTCGCGGTGGCTGTGATGGCGGCGTCGGCGTTCTTCGTGGTCAAGCGGGCCATGTACGCCGACGTCGACAACCGCCTGCACCAGCAGATGGACTCGGTGACGCCGGCGATGTCGACGCCGGTCACCCAGTTCACGACGGTGATGATGATGCTGATGTTCCGCCCGGACCTGTCGGTGAACCGGACGATGGTGGTGTACCCGGACGGCACGCCGTACCACTCCGGCAGCGTCCCGCTGGGCGCGCCCGAGCGCGCGGTGATCGCGGGCACCGAGACTTCGTCGCTGCGGTCGGTGGGTGACACGCGTGTGCTGGCGCAGCACCTCGACAACGGGGTGACGCTGATCGTCGCCGAGGACCTCACGCCCACCCAGAACCTGCTCAGCGAACTCGCGGTGGTGCTGTTCGTGGTCGGTGCGTGCGGCGTCGTGCTGGCCGCCGTGGCCGGTACCGCGGTGGCGCGTGGGGGCCTCAGGCCGGTGCAGCGGCTCACCGAGGCGGCCGAGCGGGTGGCGAAGACGGACGATCTCACGCCGATCCCCGTCGTGGGGCGCGACGAGCTGGCCCGGCTGACCCGTAGCTTCAACACCATGCTCACCGCGCTGGCCGAGTCTCGGGATCGGCAGTCGCGGCTCGTCGCCGACGCGGGCCACGAGCTGCGCACCCCGTTGACCAGCTTGCGTACCAACGTCGAGCTGCTGATCGCCACCCGTCGCCCCGGCGCGCCCACCATCCCCGAGGAGGAGATGCAGGAACTGTCCGACGATGTGCTGGCGCAGGTCGAGGAGCTCACCACACTGATAGGCGATCTCGTCGACCTCGCACGCGAGGACGCGCCCGAGGCGGTGCAGGAGGAGGTCGACCTCGAGGAGATCGTGGTCAAGGCCGTCGAGCGGGTGCAGCGCCGCCGCCCCGACGTCCAGTTCGAGGTGACCACGGCCCCGTGGCGCGTCTACGGCGACCAGGGTGGGCTGTCCCGGGCGGTGATCAACGTGCTGGACAACGCCGCGAAGTTCTCGCCCGACGATGGCGCGGTGCGCGTCGAGCTGCGCGAGACCGGGGTCGAGCGCGCGGTGCTGACGGTGGCCGACAGCGGCCCGGGCATCCCCGCCCAGGACCGCGATCTGGTGTTCGAGCGGTTCTACCGGTCGATGGCCTCGCGGGCGATGCCCGGCTCAGGGCTGGGCCTGGCGATCGTCAAGCAGGTGGTGCTGCGGCACGGCGGAACGGTGACGGTGGGGGACTCGGACACCGGCGGCGCGCTCGTCGCGCTGCAGCTGCCGGGGACGCCGATCGAGGGGGGTCGGCCGGCGCGCGTGGTGAACCGCGACGCACGGCAACTACCTCGCATATCGTTGCCGACTAAACGACATCGCGTTGCCAGCGATCTCACAGGGGACGCTCGCAGAGTAGTCGGTGACGATACAGCCGGAGGGGACCGGGCGGGCGATCGCTCAGCCGAGACGATCGCTACGACTGGATGTTCAGAACCCGTCGCCGAGGCGGACGAGACGAGGATGGAGACATGACACAGGGTGGTGGCCCGGGGCAGGCCGGGCAGTTCGGTGGCTCCGAGCATGGGCGGCACGACGGTGGCGCGCAGGGGAATGCGGGGACCCCGCAGCAGGGCGCGCAACCGTGGGCCTACGAGTCGTACCGCGCGCAGGGCACGGGCCAGTCGGACCAGGGGCAACCCGGCCAGGTCCGACCGGGTCAGTCAGGCGCGGGTCTACCCGGCTCGGGCCAGTCGGGACCGGGGCAGGGGTGGCAGCCCGGCCAGCAGGTGTACGGGGGGTACCCGTCACCGTCGGGTCAGGGCGGCTACAACCCGACCGCGCCGCTGCAGGGCGGGCCCGGCTACCCACCGCCCGGTCAGCCGCCCCAGGGCGTACCGTCGGCGCCCGGCCGCAAGGGCCCGGGTGCCGGGCTGCTCGTGACCCTCGCCGTCGTGATCGCGCTGATCGCCGCGATCGGCGGCGGTCTCGTGGGTGCGGCGGTGTCCGGCGGCTCGGGCGGTGGCAGCAGTTCGACGATGACGGTGGCTGAGAACAACGGGGCCGCGCCCCCCGCGGTCAAGGGCTCGGTGCAGGACGTCGCGAGCCGTGTGCTCCCGTCGGTGGTCTCGATCGAGTACTCGGTGGGGCAGCAGGGCGACACGGGATCGGGTGTCGTGCTCACCAAGGACGGTTTGATCGTCACCAACAACCACGTGATCAGCGGCGAGAGCTCGGCGCCGGGCGGCACGATCACCGTCACGTTCGCAGACGGTACGACAGCGCCCGCCACCGTGGTCGGTACCGACGCGGTGTCCGACCTCGCGGTGATCCGCGTCGGCCGCACCGACCTCACCCCGATCGTGGTGGGCGACAGCTCCAAGCTGGCGGTCGGGCAGGACGTCGTGGCCGTGGGCGCCCCGCTGGGATTGTCCGGAACGGTCACGAGCGGCATCGTCTCGGCGCTCAACCGGCCGGTGGCCACCAGCGGCAAGTCGTCGGATCAGACCACGGTGATCGACTCGATCCAGACGGATGCGGCCATCAACCCCGGCAACTCGGGCGGCGCCCTGGTCAACATGAACGGCGAGCTGATCGGCATCAACTCGGCGATCGCATCGCTGCAGGGGCAGTCGACCGGTGACGGCCAGGCCTCCCAGCAGGCCGGGTCGATCGGCCTCGGGTTCGCGATCCCCGCCAACCAGGTCAAGCGGATCACGCAGCAGCTGATCACGGGCGGCAAGGCCACGCACGCGGCGCTGGGCGTCACCGTCCAGATCGAGGGCTCGACGACCCAGCCCGGTGCCGTGTTGTCCGACGTCGCGGCCAATGGCGCGGCCGCTCGCGCGGGCATCCCTAAGGGTTCGGTGATCACCAAAGTGAACGATCTGCCGATCCCGGACGGCATCGCGTTGATCGGCGCGGTACGTTCGTTCGCACCGGGTGCTGCCGTCGACATCACGTACACCCCGCCTGGTGGCGGCTCCACGACCGCCAAGGTCACGCTCGACACTCTGGGTTAGAGGAGACGACTGATATGACGAACGACAGGGGCGCGCTCGCCGCGGCACCGGAGTGGCTCAGCGAGATCGCCGAGCCGTCCGACGACACCGTCTCGGAGCTCGCCGACGAGGACGCCGCGCCGGCGGACACGCTGGGCCACGCGCTCGTGATCGTGGTCGACGACCGCGGCCCGGTGGACGACCGCGGCCGGGCGGCCAACGGGAAGACGGTGGGTGCACTGGTCACGGAGCTGCTCGAGGAGGCGCAGTTCGTGGTCGACGGTGTCGTCGTCGTCCCGTCCGACGAGGTCGCCGTGCGCAACGCCCTGAACACCGCGGTGATCGGCGGCGTGGACTTGGCCGTCACCATCGGCGGTGTCGGCGTCGGCGCCCGCGACGTGACGCCCGAGGCCACCGCCGAGATCCTCGACAAGCGGCTGCCCGGGATCGACGAGGCGTTGCGCTCGTCGGGCCTGGCCGCGGGCGCGACTGACGCGGGTCTGTCCCGCGGCCTCGCCGGGGTGTCCGGCAGCACCGTCGTGATCAACCTGGCGTCCTCGCGCGCGGCGATCCGTGACGGCATGGCGACGCTGACGCCGCTGGCCGTGCACGTGATCGAGCACGTCGCCGGCGCGGACGACCAGGCGGACTAGTGCCCGGGCGTCGCGAATGGTCGGCGGACGATGTCGCGCGGGTCTTCGGGGAGGAGCTCCCCGAGCAGGTGCGCGACGCGGCGCAGGCGAGCGACGATGCGCGGGCAGACGGCGGTGGTGAGCGAGACCGCTGGATCGCCGACAACCGCCCGCCACACCACTGATGCCGTGACCGTCTGACCGACTCACGATCCGTACACGAGGCCGTTCCCGGACTGACCGGGGGCGGCCTCGTCGTCTGTCCGGGGTGGACCCCGCGACGGTGCAGGGTCTTACGAGTGGGTGACGGCCGGCCGACGGTTGGCTGTCGGGGACACTACGAATCCGTGATGCCAAAGACTAATGGATGAAGTTATCTCCATGAATTCCGAGCGACATCGGCGCCTCGCCTAGGTATATATATAGTGTGGCGAAGTAGGCAGTATGGCTATCGTGGCAGGTCGACTGCGTGCGACGCGGTGTAAGCGCGGTCACAGCGGCTCTGACCTGCTTGAATCGGACTGATTCCGTCGGTTGCTCCTCCGGTTTTGCTGTGGATATGCTGCCGACCAACCGGTACGGAGAGCCCTCTGGTACCCGGGAGCATCGATCGCGGACCGGACGTGCCGGGGCGCGCTATACGCAGTTCGCAACACCCATGGACAGCAAGGGTTTGTTTTGTTGTGCCTGGGTGTCGCCGGGCGGCCCCTAACCGAGGGGCCGCCTCGACGATTCCTGGTGAGGGGAATGTATGAGCAAGGTGGGTAAGGCGGCGGTCCGCGTCGGTGTGGCTGCGGCGGTGGTGGCGACGGCGGCCAGTGCGTTGGCGTCGGGTGCGGCGAATGCGGATACGTATGTGCCGTTGCCGAACGGTACGAAGAACCTGCTGACCGGTTCGAGTCTTCGGGTGGTGCTGAGTTCGACGGGTAATCATGTGAAGATCCTGCCGTCGTTGGCGACGGCGCAGACGCGGACGACGTGGGTGACGTCGAATGCGCATGTGGATGTCAGGGGTGGTGACAAGAGCACGTCCGGGACGTTGAACCTGTATGTCATCTCGGGTTGCCAGTTCCCGAATGCGATCGGGGCGTCGTTTGGTGCCACGGGTGGGCCGACTGCGGGTCTGGGTGTGGGGACCACGGGTGTGTCGCCGTCGGCGGGTGTCGCTGGTGGTGCGACCGGTGGTCTGTCGATTCCGTTGACGCCGGGTACGACGCAGGGTGTGGCGTGGGGTTCGTCGGCGGAGTACCCGTGGACGGCGCAGATCGACGGCGTCAACATCACGGGTAACGGTCGGTTCAACGTGGGTATGAAGGACTACGACATCAACTACTCGCCGTGCTCGGGGTATGCGCAGGCGCGGGTTGTGACCTGGTTGGAGTTGACCGGTAACAGTCGTGTCGAGGGCTTCCTGTACGGCGCCCCGTTCAGCCTGGGCTGAGCCGGACCTGCCGGTAATCCTGTTCCCCGTTCGAGATCAGCTTTCCCACCGTCGGGCCTGTGCTGGCCTGGTGATACCACCGAAGGAATCCTTATGAAGAAGTCCATCCTCCGCGGCGCCGCCGTGGTGGCCGCTGTCGGTGCCGCGTTCGGTGCCTTGTCGAGCGGTGCCGCGAATGCGGACACGTACATCCCGTTGCCGGACGGTCGGGTGGTGCAGCCGTTGCCCGGTGGCGGTTCGATCGTGGTGACGATCACCCATCAGTCGGCGAAGCTGTCGCCGGGCATGGTGGCGCTGCCCACCAGCCGCAACGCCTGGGTCTCCGGTGTCATCCGCGCGCAGATCAACGGTCCCACGCCCGGCAACGGCGCGTTCGAGTCCGGGTTCATCGTGGGCTGCCAGGTCGCCGTCGACAGCGTCGGTTTCGGCATCAGCGGCTCCGGAGGGGCCACTGCGCCGATCTCTACGACGCCCAGCGCCACCGTTTCCGCGAACGGTAGCGGCAGCGGAGGCTCGCTGTCGCTGTCGACGGGCGGTATCGGTTACGAGTGGCTCACCTTGGCCAAGCCGACCTGGCCGAAGCCCGGCGCGGCGTTCAAGCCGGACGTCTCGAACGACCAGGGCTTCGAGAAGCCGAACAGGTGGTCCAGTTTCACCGGTGACTCCGGGTCGGTCGCGTTCAGCGACGCGACGATCGGCGTGGACGGTTGCGCGGGCTACGCCCAGGCCCGGTTCTTCACGTATGTGACCGGCGACGTGGCTACCAGCAACGGTTCCAGTGAGGGCACGGCGACCCTGTGGGGTAAGCCGTTCACTCTGGGCTGAGATCCATCCGGAGGCCGGGTCTGCCGGTCGTCCTTCGCGCGGGGCGGTGCCGTAACGGCACCGCCCCGCGTCGTGTTCGGTGGCCCGCAGTGATCATTCCGCATGGCGACCCGGTCCACACTGCGGCCGCGCGGCGTCAGCCTTGATGAGCATCCCGGCGAACACGACCGAGCCGTTGCTGTGGTCGGTCGACCGGGCACCGAGGCTTTGCTGACTGATTACTCAGTGATGACATAATTATTGGAATCGAAGGTTTCGCCAATAGCTCAAGCCTACAAGTCCTCCGAGCGTGGGCTATATGCCCATCTATGCCCAGTAATCCATCAGGAATATGTTACTCTTCAATTACCTTGTCGTAATCGTGGGATTACTACGGGCGAACCGGCCGCAGGCGCCGGGGGAACGAGATCGGTGGGGTGATGATCCACTCCGCCGCCGAGTGCAGGGGAGCTTGTTGGTGGGTATGAGGGGAAGGCTGGCCGCCCGCTCGGGTGTCGCGCTTGTTGCGGCCGCTGCCGTTGCGGCAGTCACGGCTGGTCAGGCGAACGCGGACACCTTTGTGCCGCTACCTGACGGCAAGAAGAACGTTGCCGCGGCGGGCCGGTTCAGTGCGGTGCTGCGGTCCACGGGCAACCACGCGAAGATCCTGCCGTCGCTGGCCACGGCTCAGACGCGCACCACCTGGGTCACGACGAACGGCTTCCTCGACCTCGAGGGCGCCGGACAGGATGTCAACGGGACGCTGAACCTCTCACTGGTCTCGGGTTGCCAGTTCCCGGGGGCGATCGGTGTGTCGATCGGGATCTCCGGGCCTGGTGTCGCGGCGAACGTGGGGCCGAATGCGGGCGCATCGGCCGGTCTCGGCGGAGTGTCGGGCGGCCTGGGCATCCCGCTCTCGCCCGGTACCACCTCGGGCGTCACGGGCAACGCCGGCCAGTACCCGTGGACCTCGGTGCTCGACAACGTCCCCGTGACCGGTGACGGCACCTGGAGTGTGGGACTCAAAGACTACGACGTGAACTACGGCAACTGCAGCGGATACGCGCAGGCCCGCGTCGTCACCTGGGTCGAGCTCAAGGGCAGTGACCGCGTGCAGGGCTACCTGTACGGCAAGCCCTTCAGTCTCGGCTGATTCCCTCCGTCACCGTCCCCCGCGGCCTGGTGTGTCGCGTCAATACCTGAGGAACACATGAAGAAGCACGTCATCCGCGCCGCGTCCGCGGCGGCCGTCGCCGGCCTCGGCCTGTCGGCGCTCGCCGCTGGCCCGGCGAATGCAGACACCCTGATCCGCCTGCCCGGCGGCAAGACCGTCCAGCGCATCGGCGCGGGCACGATCACCGTCACCCTCACGGGTGAGTCGGCCAAGCTGTCACCCGGCATGGTCGCCCTGCCCACCACCCGCAATGCGTGGGTGTCCGGCACCGTGCACGCCAAGATCACCGGCAAGGATCCCGGCAACGGCACCCTGCAGGCCGGCTACGTGGTCGGCTGCCAGATCAGCGTCGGCGACGCGAACATCTCCGCCGGCGCCGGAGGCTCGGGTCCGATCGTGTCGAGCCCGCCCGACAAGGGCGATCAGGTCGCCGGCGTGTCCGCGAGCACCGGCGGGAGCATCTCGTTGTCGGCGGGCACCATCGGCGCCCAGAACCTCACCTGGGACAAGCCGACGTGGCCCGGGGCCGGCGACGCGTTCAAGCCCAGCAGCGGCGGCGGGACCGGCTGGCAGGCGCCCACCAACAACTTCCCGTTCGTGGGTGACTCGGGCTCACTGTCGTACTCGGACGAGACGATCGGTGTGGACGGCTGCGCCGGGTACGCGCAGGCGCGCTTCTACACCTACGTGACCGGGCAGGTCGGCAAGGCTGAGGGCACGGTGGTGCTCTGGGGCAAGCCGTTCACGCTGGGGTGATTCGGATCGGGCGTGGCCGCAGGGCTGCGCCCGGTATCCGCTAGAGACCGGATCTGCACTCGAGGCGCAGGTCAGAAGCTACAGGAGACAGTCAGAATCCTTCTGACAAATGAATAACGGTCACGTTACGTGAAGTGATAGGAGCCATTCCCTTACCTGGCCTCTGTTACGAACGTATTCAACTGTTGCCTGGCCCTGATTCATCCCTTAGGGTTCTCACAGGCTCGCCTATGGTGGCGAGCTCGTGGCCTGCGTCGGGAATCGGGGTGGGCTTGCGTATTGCCCGCGGGTTGATGTCGGCGTGACCAACGCTCAGACCTCTACAGGAACCCCGCGGGACCGGCACTATGCCGGCGGTCCGTCCGTCGGAGACTCCTGGTGAGGGGAATGTATGAGCAAGGTGGGTAAGGCGGCGGTCCGCGTCGGTGTGGCTGCGGCGGTGGTGGCGACGGCGGCCAGTGCGTTGGCGTCGGGTGCGGCGAATGCGGATACGTATGTGCCGTTGCCGAACGGTACGAAGAACCTGCTGACCGGTTCGAGTCTTCGGGTGGTGCTGAGTTCGACGGGTAATCACGTGAAGATCCTGCCGTCGTTGGCGACGGCGCAGACGCGGACGACGTGGGTGACGTCGAACGCGCATGTGGATGTCAGTGGTGGTGACAAGAGCACGTCCGGGACGTTGAACCTGTATGTCATCTCGGGTTGCCAGTTCCCGAATGCGATCGGGGCGTCGTTTGGTGCCACGGGTGGGCCGACTGCGGGTCTGGGTGTGGGGACCACGGGTGTGTCGCCGTCGGCGGGTGTCGCTGGTGGTGCGACCGGTGGTCTGTCGATTCCGTTGACGCCGGGTACGACGCAGGGTGTGGCGTGGGGTTCGTCGGCGGAGTACCCGTGGACGGCGCAGATCGACGGCGTCAACATCACGGGTAACGGTCGGTTCAACGTGGGTATGAAGGACTACGACATCAACTACTCGCCGTGCTCGGGGTATGCGCAGGCGCGGGTTGTGACCTGGTTGGAGTTGACCGGTAACAGTCGTGTCGAGGGCTTCCTGTACGGCGCCCCGTTCAGCCTGGGCTGAGCCGGACCTGCCGGTAATCCTGTTCCCCGTTCGAGATCAGCTTTCCCACCGTCGGGCCTGTGCTGGCCCGGTGATACCACCGAAGGAATCCTTATGAAGAAGTCCATCCTCCGCGGCGCCGCCGTGGTGGCCGCTGTCGGTGCCGCGTTCGGTGCCTTGTCGAGCGGTGCCGCGAATGCGGACACGTACATCCCGTTGCCGGACGGTCGGGTGGTGCAGCCGTTGCCCGGTGGCGGTTCGATCGTGGTGACGATCACCCATCAGTCGGCGAAGCTGTCGCCGGGCATGGTGGCGCTGCCCACCAGCCGCAACGCCTGGGCCAGCGGCGTCGTGCGTGCAAAGATCAACGGTCCCACGCCCGGCAACGGCACGCTGAAGGCCGCGTTCATCGTGGGCTGCCAGATCGCCGTCGACAGCGCCAGCGTCGGCCTCAGCGGCGTGGGGGGTAGCGGGGCGGACATCACGCCCAGCGCTACCATCTCCGCGGACGGTAGCGGCAGCGGCGCGGCGCTGTCGCTGTCGACGGGCGGTATCGGTTACGAGTGGCTCACCTGGGACAAGCCGACCTGGCCGAAGCCCGGCGACGCGTTCAAGCCGGACGTCTCGAACGACCAGGGCTGGGAGGCCCCGACCAACAACTTCTCGTTCACCGGTGACTCCGGCTCGCTCGCGTACAGCGACGCGACGATCGGCGTGGACGGCTGCGCGGGCTACGCGCAGGCCCGGTTCGTCGTGTACGTGACCGGCGACGTGTCCACCAAGAACGGTGCCAGTGAGGGCACTGCGACCCTGTGGGGCAAGCCGTTCACCCTCGGCTGATAGCGGCACCCCTGCGCTGACAGCCGGCTAGGGACACGAGAAGGGGCGGCACCCAACCGGGTGCCGCCCCTTCGTCGTGGAGCCCTTCGTCGTGGAGCGCTGCGGCGCTACTTCGTCCCGTCGCTTCCCCGTGCCAGCAGGTCGCGGATCTCGACGAGCAGCTCCGCCTCCGTGGCGGCGGCGGGCTCCTCTTGTGTCTTGAGAGCGTGCGCCTTGATCCGCTCGTACGGCATCACGAGCAGGAAGTACACCACTGCAGCGATCAGGATGAAGTTGACGATCGCCGTGATCACCGCGCTCAGGTTGACCTCGGTGGCCTTGTTGCCGGCCTTGATCATCCACGCGAGCCCGGAGTTCGCCGGCGATGCGCCGATCGAGGCGATCAGCGGCTGGACGATGTTGTCGGTGAACGCCTTGACGATCGCGGTGAAGGCTGCGCCCATGACCACCGCGACCGCGAGGTCGAGCACGTTACCCTTCATCAGGAAGTCTTTGAAGCCCTTGAGCATGCTTGGTCTCCGTTCGGAATGCACTGAAGTAGATCGAAATGATCTTAAGCAACCAAAGAGGTGTTCGCCCGCGACGGAGCCGAACCGAGATCGAGAGGATCGAGCGTGACGCGTTCCCGCACCCTGGACACCGTGGTCGCCGTGCTGTCCGTCGCGGTGGTGGCGATTCTGGTCGGAGGGTGGTACGCCCTCGGGGCTGTGACACCGACGCCGCGCACCCCGGTCGGCGACCAGCCGTACCGCCTCGGGAGGACGGCCGGCGCATCCGTGACGCTCCGTGCCCCCGCCGGCTGGGACCGGGTACCCACCGGTGACTTCGACATCCTGAAGTTCGTGGACAGGTCGGGCGGCGTCCTCATCGCCGAGCTCACGACTGGATTGAAGGACTTCGCCACGGCGGCACCGCGCCGGCTGCGCGAGCTGCAGTACTCCCACATCGACGCCCACTTCACCGGCGCCACCTCGTCGGACGCGGGATTCGCCGGCGATATCTGCGACGCGACGGCGGGCGCCCGCACGGGCACGTGCGCCGTGGTCGGCCGCAAGTCGCTGCTCGTCACGGTTCTCGCCCTGGCGCCGTCCGGCGGGCAGGGCGCCGACGTCGGCGCGGTGGTCCGATCGCTGCGCGCAGAAGTCGGATCGTAGCCATGTCGTTCTGTGAGCCAAGGAGTTG
>NZ_BAABFR010000120.1:0-13797 GCF_039541155.1 Tsukamurella soli | reverse complement strand
GGGCGTGGTGTGCGGGGGCGTGGTGTGCGGGGGCCGGAGCTCCCGCGGCACCGCCCGCACCTGCGCCGCCACCTACCGCGGGGGGTGCGGCGCCCGCTCCGGCCGGCGCAGCCGGAGATCCGACGGTTCCGGGCGAGCTGGAGCCGGAGGAGCCCGAGTCGGACGCGTGGGCAGTCCCCCCGGTGCTCCCGGTCTGGCCGCCCCCGCCGCTGGCGCCGCGGTTGCTGATCGGTGCTCCGGGCGAGCCGGGAACGCTGCCGGACCCGGCGTGGTTGCCCGTGATCGCGCTACTGCCGGTATCACCGGTGCTGCCGAGCTCGCCGCCGGTACCACTGGTTCCGGTGCCGAGTCCGCCTCCTGTGCCGGAGGTACCGCCGCCGAGCCCGCTCCCGCCGCCGGGGGTACCGCCGCCGGTACCGCCGCCACCGGTACCGCCACCGCCGGGGCCGCTGCCGCCACCCAGGCCGCTGCCGCCACCGAGTGCGTGCTCGCCTACGGCGAACAGGGACGACCCGGCGCGTGCTGCGCTGCCCGCGATCGTCGAGCCGATCGTCCCCGCGGAGCCCGCCGCGCCGCCGAAGCCGGAACCCGATCCGCCGAAGCCCGAGTGGCCGCCGAAGCCTGACGCGCCGAAGCCCGAGCCGCCGAAGCCCCCGCTGCTCGAACCCCCGCTGCTCGAACCCCCGCCCGGCCCGCTGTGCCCGGAGCTACCGCCGGTCGAACCGCCGTGCCCAGAGCCGCCTCCGCCACCGAAAAATGCGGGTACATCGGCCGACACGCCAGTCCCTGGTGTGTAATCTGCAACAGGTTGTGCCATGGTGGGTGCCGCGGGCACGATGGCGCAGAATGCGGCAGCACTGAACGCCGCACCTGCGACAACGCGCCTCCGGCGCGGGGCGCGGCGCTGCGATTCGGTCAAAGTGGTACCTCTCATGAGTTGTTCTGGCCTCGGTTGTCAAAATATACCTGAGGGCACATCGGCATTCCCTTATCGCAAAGGGAATGTGGCGGCTGGCAAACTACGCTACAGTGGACACAACCTAGGTCGATAATCTCGACTGCGGTGTGAGGTGCCTTGGGATCAGAGAGGTGGCACATGTCGGACATCCACGAACACGAGCCGATGAACGGCGGCGAGTTCGACGGTGATCAGATCCTCGTCGGGCAGGGGCTGTTCGCCAGCCGGCTCGAGGAGTTGTTCCGGACCGTCCCGGGGCCCAACGGTCGGGCGTTCACCGCCAAAGCGATCGCTCAACGCTCCACGGCGCTCGGCTTCCGGCTGGGGGAGTCGTACCTGAGCCAGTTGCGCTCGGGCAAGGCGAAGTCACCCTCGTTCCGCACCGTGGAGGGGATCTCCGCGGCGTTCGGGGTGGACGTGCACTACTTCCTCGAGGACGAGGCCGCTCAGCGCACCCGCGACCAGATCCACCTCATGCGCCTTCAGGCTGACACCAAGGTGCAGATGGCGGCCTTCCGGCTCGCCGGGCTGTCCGGTGACTCCGTGAACATGGTGAACGAGCTGATCAAGGTCCTCCGGGTACAGCAGGGGCTGCCTGCCGACCCGCCGGAACTTCCCGTAGACTCTCGCGAGGCGGAGGGTGCGGACAGCTAGTCCCCTGGGACCCCTTCGCTGGTGACAGCTTCATCGGCGAGGAGGCGGATGCGGACTCCGAAGTCGCTGCGTCGGCTGTGTGAGCGCGAGTTGAAGAGTCTCGAGCTCGACCTGCCCTTCGACGCCGTGCAGATGTGTCAGCGCTACGGGGAGCAACGCGGTCGACCGATCGCGGTGCTCGGTCATCCCATGCCCGCCGGCGCGCCGAACGGCGTGTGGCTGGTCGGTGAGGACGCCGACTACTTCTTCCACCAGGCCAACACGACCCGTGTACACCGCGACCAGATCATCATCCACGAGTTCGGGCACCTGATCGCCGGACATCAGCTGGTGGATCCGTCTGATGCCGCCGACGGCGCGGGGGACATGCCCGCCGAGGCGACGGCCGACGCGCTCCACCGCACCTGCTATGACGATGGTCGCGAGTGGGAGGCCGAGATGATCGCATCGATCATCCTCGGTTGGGCTGCCGAGGCCAACGCGACCGCGGGCTCGGCGGCCAGGCATTCGAGCCTTCGCGGCATACAACGCGCGCTGGGGGGCCACGCCCGGTGGTTGTGAACGTCCTCAACGTGGTGGGCGTCGCGTTCTTCACTCTGGTTCTGTGCTGGCGCATCCACAGACTGATCCGCGCACGCGAAGGCGTGCAGGCCATCGCGATGACTATCGCGATCGGCGCGCTGACGCTGTCCCCGCTGTTGCTCAACCGCACGTTCGGGAGGCTCGCCGACGGCATCACCGTCGTCGGCTTCTCCCGCGTCGCCGGGTACGCCCTGATCGTCCTCGGCGTCGCAGCGATGGCCGTGACCTTCTTCTACGGCCCCACCGAGTCGTCCCGGCAGCGCCGGGCCGGATTCGAGGCGATCCCGCTGGTGGTCGCCGTCGTCGGGCTCTCACTGGCGATGACGGTGACGCCCCGCGCCCTGCGCACCGCCGCGCTCAACGCCCTCACGGTCCGTGAGGTGGGGCTCGCGGTGTTCTTCGTCGTGGCCGGCGGATATCTGGTGTTCGGGCTCGCCGACTGTGTGTTCTCAGTCACCCAGCTCATGCCGTTCTCTCGCGGTTATCTCACGCGTTCGCTGCGGCTGATCGCCGCCGGCATGGCGGGCGTCTCCGTCGGCTCCCTGCTGCAGGTCGTATTCATCGTGGTGAACTTGCTGCACGTCGCGTCGCTGCCGCCGGTGCTGACGGTGTCGCGGATCGTGATGATCGTCGGGGTGCTGCTGTTCATCGCGGGGATCTGCTACCCCGGCGTGCGCGGCCTGGTCGTCTCCGCCCGGTACCGCAATCTGCACCGGCGCAACTACCGACGTCTGGGCCCCCTGTGGCGGGAGCTGACGGGTGCGCTGCCCGGCATCGTCCTACCGGTCGACCGGCGTGGCTGGCGTACCGACGTGCATCTCGTGTACCAACGTCGGGTCGTCGAGATCCGGGACGTCCTGGTACAACTCAGCCCGATGCTGCCCGACGACTTCGGGAGTCTGGGCGCCGACCTCGATGTCGCCGTGCTGCGCGCCGCGATAGCGGTCTACCGGGAGGCGGGAGGCGCGACCGGCGAGACCCGGATGGTGCTGCCGCCCGAGGGGAACACCGTGGACGACGACGCGGCGCCGCTCCTGCTCCTCTCGGACCAGGTAGCGGCCGCCTCGCCGGCGACGGTGCCGTCGGCCTGACAGCGGAGCCCGGGACTACCTCGGCGCCATGCCTGATCTTGTGCGCTCGAGGTGTGACCGGGCGGAGCACGGGACTACCTCGGCGCCATGCCTGATCTTGTGCGCTCGAGGTGTGACCGGGCGGAGCCCGGGACTACCTCGGCGCCATGCGCAGCGCGCCGTCCATGCGGATGGTCTCGCCGTTGATGTAGTCGTGCTCGGCGAGGAAGAATGCGAGCTGCGCGTACTCCTGCGGCTCGCCGAGGCGCTGCGGGAACGGGATCCCGGCCTCGAGGGTCTTCTTGAACTCGTCCGTGACGCCCGCCAGCATGGGGGTGTTGATGGTGCCCGGGGCGATGGTGTTCACGCGGATGCCGAACTGCGCCAGGTCGCGGGCCGCGCAGATGGTCATCGCGTGCACTCCGCCCTTCGATGCCGCGTAGGCGATCTGGCCGATCTGGCCCTCGAACGCGGCGACCGAGGCGGTGTTCACGATGAGGCCGCGCGTGCCCTGCTCATCGGCGGTGTCCTGCTTGCTCATCTGGTCTGCGGCCAGGCGCAGCACGTTGAACGTGCCCACCAGGTTGACGTTGATGATCGTCTTGTACAGATCCAGGCTGTGCGGGCCCTTCTTGGACAGGATGCGGCCGGCGGTGCCGATGCCCGCGCAGTTGACGGCGACGCGCAGCGGCCCGGCCTCCGCGGCGGCGGCGACGGCCGCGACGACCTGGCCCTCGTCGGTGACGTCGGTGGGGACCAGGGTGACGCCGGGTACCGCGGACGCCTTGTCGATGGACTGCTGGAGGTCGAGGCCGAAGACGGAGGCACCGGCCTCGGCGAATCGCTTGGCGGTCGCAGCACCCAGCCCGGAGGCGGCGCCGGTGACGATGACGGAGGACCCGGAGACGTCCACTTGTCTGTACCCCTTTCGTGTGACGCGGGCCGCTTCGTCGCCCGTGTCGTCACCGTCACCCTAGTGAATGGGGATGCCCGCCTCGTCCGGGACCTCGGCTGCGGCGATCCGGGCACTGCGGGCGCGCCACACCAGCGTCAGCCCCACGAGGCAGACGGCGGCGATCGCCGCGGCGAGTACGGTCACGGCGGTCGTCGAGTGCAGGCCGGTGAAGGCCTCGGTGAGGGTCCACACCGCGAATCCGAAGAACAGCAGCGTGGCACCGACCGACAGCGCCCGCTCGGGGATCCGGTGCCCGGCCAGGGCGCCGACGACGATCGCCAGCGCGCCGGCCAGCACCATGCCCACGGTGGAACCGAGCCACACTCCGACGGCGTCGTGGCCGGTCGCGAGGGCGACGGTCGCCAGCATCGTTCGATCGCCGAGCTCGGCGAGCAGGAACGACGAGGTGATCACGAGGAATGCGGAGCGGCTGCCGACGGGCTCGCTCTGCTCGTCCTCGTCGTCGGGTCCCTCGCCGCGCCAGGTCCAGAAGGCGAACGCCAGCATGGTGAGGCCGGCGATGACGGGGATGAGCCCGGCGGGGATCGTGTCGCCGAGGGTGCCACCGACCACGACGGACACGAGCTGGATCAGTGCGGTCGCACCGGTGATCGCGGCCAGGACCACCCACCAGCGATACCGGACGGCGAACGTCATCGCCATGAGCTGGGACTTGTCGCCGAGTTCTGCCACGAACACCACGACGAATCCGAGGGCGACTGCGGTGAGCATGTGCGAGACCTCCCGGGTAGACGTGTGCCACACGGCCCCGACTGTCGGACCGCGCGATGGCACAAAAGTCTCGTCCACCGGTGTGTCGACCGCGCGATTGTGGGCTACTCCCCTTCGTGCGCTATCGACACTACCGGTGGGTAGGTCGTGCGCGCAACCCGGATTATGATGAATGTGCCGCTGCACCAATAGTTTTGGCGAGCCTGGTGGCGCCGGCGTGGCTGACCGCAGAGCGCGGATCAGGCGAACCCAACACGTGTGCACGGGTTGCCGCAGAGTCGGCGACGGCCGCCCATCCGCCGGTGCGGATGGACGGCCGTGGCCTGCGTACGGGTGATCAGCCCTGTCGCGTGGGTGGTGTCAGCCCTTAGCGGCGGCGTAGCGCGCCGCCACGTCCGGCCAGTTCACGACATTCCACCAAGCCTTGACGTAATCGCCCTTGACGTTCTTGTACTGCAGGTAGAAGGCATGCTCCCACATGTCGAGCAGCAGCAGCGGGGTGAGGCCCACGGAGATGTTGCCCTGCTGATCGGTCAGCTGCTGGATCACCAGCCGCTGGCCGATGTGGTCGTACGCAAGGATGGACCAGCCCGACCCCTGCAGGGTGAGCGCGACCGCGTTGAACTGCGCCTGGAACTTGTCGAAGCCGCCGAACTCGGCGTCGATGGCCGCGGCCAGGTCGCCCACCGGCTTGTCGCCACCGTCGGGCGACATGTTCTTCCAGAAGACCGAGTGGTTGGTGTGGCCGCCCAGGTGGAAGGCCAGGTTCTTGCTCAGCAGGGGGGCCTTGGTGGCGATACTGCCGTCCTCGCGGGCCTCGGCGAGCTGAGCGATCGCATCGTTCGCACCCTTGACGTACGCCGCGTGGTGCTTATCGTGATGCAGCTGCATGATCTCGCCGGAGATGTAGGGCTCCAGGGCGCTGTAGTCGTAGTCGAGATCCGGAAGGGTGTATTCAGCCACGGGTTGCCTCCTGTCGCGGGCGCGCCTGCGCCCACTGATGTGTGATCGGTCGTACCAACCCAGCTTTTCTTATCTGGAATGGTTCCGCAATGAGCTACACGGAATGCGTATGAAGCGGGGTTGAGGTTTGCGCCGACGCCGTGCTCAGGACAGTGCGATGATCACGACGAGCACCGCGAGCGCGACGGCGCACCACAGTAGGGCCCGCATCAACGAGTGGTTCAGATGCACGACGTTGCTGTCGGCCGAGCCGTGGCGGCGTTCGTATGACACCTGTCGCGCCCCTCTCTCGTATCGCCTCGTCTGTCCAGCCTGCGTGGCGGGTCTCACCTGTGAATGAGGTCACACCGCCGCGGTTGTGATGACGATCATAGACGCCCGTCCCGGATCGGCGACCGGGCGGGCTGCCCGACGGTGGCGACGGGGCGTGGGCGAGGGTTCCGGCGTAGCGTTCCTGGTATGTCGTGGTTCGAGGACGTCCTGCGCAGCCGGTCCGACAAGACGCGCATGATCACGCCTGACGAGGCGCTTCCGGGACGGGACACCCCGGTACTCGCGCCCGGGGCTGTTCACTTCGTCAACGGTCACCCGCTGCAGCCGCCCTTCCCGGACGGACTCGAGGCGATCGTGCTGGCGGGCGGGTGCTTCTGGGGGATCGAGGAGATCTTCTGGGGGGTGCCGGGCGTGTACACGACGGCCGCCGGATACGCGGGCGGGGTCACCCCGAATCCCACGTACGAGGAGGTGTGCACCGCGCGCACCGGCCACGCGGAGTCGGTACTGGTGGTGTTCGACCCCGCGGTGGTGTCCCTGGAACGGCTGCTCGCGGTGTTCTGGGAGAGTCACGACCCCACGCTGGGGATGCGGCAGGGTAACGACGTGGGCACGCAGTACCGCTCCGCGGTGTTCGCCACCAGCGAGGCGCAGCTCGGCGGCGTCGAGGCGACCGCCGAGCACTACGCGCGCCGTCTGGCCGCGGCCGGGATCGACGACCCGATCACCACCGAGATCGGCCCGCTCGTCCGGTTCTACTGGGCGGAGGACTACCACCAGCAGTACCTGGCGAAGAATCCGAGCGGGTACCGCTGCCACGCCGCCGCCGGGGTCGCATTCGACGGTTAGGGCGTTTTGTCGATATATGTGCGATCGGTAATATGCTGTGACGAATACAATACGACGCTCAGTCGTGGCGTGACGACCTGGGGAAATGCGCGACCGTGCGATAGGTCGACGCGGCTCGCCTATCGCTGATGCTTGGATCGGCGACCGTCCTCCTGGATAGTGGTGGTCATGACCGGAATGAGCACCAAGGCCGGCGTCACCCGGCGACCTCGGGTGAGCGATCCGGCCCGGCGGGTACGCACCATCGTCGCCGGCCGCCAGACCCGCACCGACATCGCCGTCGCCACCACCCTGCTCGGCGTGTCCGTGATCGCCACCCTCCTCAACCTGATGTTCGCCGCTGCGGCGTTCCCGGGCCTCAACCGCTGCGTGGGCGGCGCCTGCGGTGATCACGCCTTCGACGTGATCACCCTGTCGCTGATCGTGTCCCTGGTCGTGGGTACGACCTTCGGGTTCCACGCCGTTCTCAAGCTGCTCAGCCGTCGTAACGCGTGGTTGTTCGCACTGGCCGACGCCGTGGTGTCGATCGCGTGCGTCGTCCTGGCCGTGGCCCTCGGGTCCTCGGGGATACCCTGGATCGCGTGACCGTCCACACCCGCCCCGTCGGCGCCCGACCCACGCGCGGGCTGTGGGCGGCCGCGGGCCCGCTGCTCACGGCTGCCGGGGTGAGCGCGGTCACCGTCGGTCTGTACTTCCGCGACCCGCACGTGCACGGCAGCTGGGGCCTGTGCCCCCTCTATGCGGCGACGGGGATCTACTGCCCTGCCTGCGGAGGTCTGCGCGGTGTGAACGACGCGGTGCACGGACACTTCGCTGCGGCCGTCTCGTCGAACGCCCTCCTCGTTCCGTTCGCGGTCTGGGCCCTGTGGGCCTGGGGCGCGTGGCTGGCCGGTGCCTTCGGGCGGCGGATCGCCGGCCCGCCGATGTCCCGCGCGTGGCTGATCGGGGCCGGCATCGTGACGGTGGCGTTCACCGTGGCCCGCAACCTGCCCGGTTCGCCGCTCGCGCCGTAGGTTCGACCGGCCCGCGTCCGTCCCACGTCGCGGGCGCCGCCGTCGGTACGGTCGGTGCATGACTTCGATCGTTTCCGACCTGCAGGACGCCGCGCAGAACGCGGTCCACAGGGCCAAGACCGTGCTGGGCCGAGAGACCGGCGGCGTGATCCCCGTGGTGCGCCTCGAGGGGCCCATCGCCGCGCAGTTCGGGCGTGGCAGCGCGCGGGGCAGCCTCAACCACACCCAGCTCGAGAGTGTTCTCAGCCGCGCGTTCAAGACCGAGGACGCACGCGCCGTGGCGCTCGCGATCAACTGCCCGGGAGGCTCGCCGGCGCAGTCCGAGTACCTGGCCCTGCGGATCCGGCAGCTCGCCGAGAAGCACGATCTGCCGGTGCTGGCGTTCTGCGAGGACCTCGCGGCCTCGGGCGGGTACTGGCTCGCCTGCGCGGCCGACGAGATCTTCGTGGCGACCACGTCGCTGGTCGGATCCATCGGCGTGATCTCCGCGGGCTTCGGCGCCGTGGACCTGCTGGGCAAGGTGGGACTCGAGCGGCGCGTGTACACGGCGGGTGACGCCAAGCACCGCCTCGACATGTTCGAGCCGGTGCGTGACGCGGACGTCGAGTGGGTGCACGGGATCCAGGCGGATCTCCACACGGCGTTCATCGCCTGGGTGCGCGAGCGCCGGGGTGAGCGGCTGGCCGACACCCCCGATCTGTACACGGGCGAGGTGTGGATCGGGGAGAAGTCCGTCGCGCTCGGGCTGGCCGACGGTGTCGGAACGCTGCGATCCGTGCTGGTCGAGCGCTACCCGGACGCATCCATCCAGCTGATCCACACGCCGAAGCCGCTGGTCGCGCGCCTGATGAGCGGCGGATCCGCGGCGGTCGGCGACGCGCTGGCCGGGGCGGTGACCGCGCTGTCGGACCGGGGCATGTGGGCGCGCTACGGCCTGTGAATGGACGTGCCTGTCCACGACTGGTCATATCCACAGCCGTGGTCATTACCGCTGATCGGCGGTCTTTCGGACCGACCTCAAGCTGTGGATGACCCTGTGGAAACTGTGGATCGATTTCGACGTCTATCCACAGAAGTGGCGGGCGTCACGTCTCATGGGCGTGCCACACTGGTCACATGAACGCTCCTTCCGGACCCGGGGTGCCTGCCGCCGACGTGCCCGATCCTGCGGAGATCCTGCTGCTCGACGTTCGGGAGGACGACGAGTGGGCTCGGGGCCACGCGCCGGGTGCCGTCCACATCCCGCTCGGCGACCTACCCGCCCGGCTCGACGAGATCGAGTACGACCGCGACCTCTACGTCATCTGCCACGGCGGCGGCAGGTCGGAGCGCGCCGTGCGGTACCTCGAGGTCAACGGGATCGAGGCGGTGGCCGTGGACGGCGGCATGATCGCCTGGGTCGGCGCCGGCCGGCCGGTGGTGACCGACGGTGGCCAGGAAGGCCCGCCCGGCACCGTCCCGGGGACGGGCGGGCGCTGATGCCGGGACGGGGACGCGCCCTCCCCCCTGGGTACCGCCTGCGCTGGACCGCGCGTCGCCCGCCGGAGACACTGCCGCCGCCACCGTCGCCGCCCATCCCGCAGCGGCCGACCCCGCGCTACGCATACCTCCCGCGCTGGGGCCTGCGGCAGGACTTCACGCCTCCCCTCGCCGTGCGCCCGGTCGCCACGGCCCGCTGGGCCGCGTCGATGCCCGCCGTGCTGTGGGCCGCCGTCGCGATCCTCCTCATCGCCGCAGCGACCGAGGTGGCGACTTATCTCCTCTTGATGCTCAACCGCACCCGCCTCGTGCCGGGCTGGTCCGCGATCGCCGTCGACGGTGCCGCCCTGCTGGCCGGGGTCCTCGCCTGGGCGGCGGTGGCCGCCGCCGCACTCGTGCTCGGCTGCTGGCTGGTGGAACAGCGCCGGTCCGCGTACGCGCGACTGGACCAGCAGGACCCGCGCCCGGCGTGGCATGTCGTCGCCGGGTGCGTGGTGCCGGTGGTCGGCTTCGTCTCCGCCCCGCTGCTGCTGCTCGAACTCCTGCGCACACGCGACCGCGCGGACGGCCTCCGACTGTTCATCCGCTGGTGGTGGGCGGGGTGGATCGTCCTCACTATCGTCACGGTGGGGTGCGTGGCCTGGTGCATGGTGGGCGGTGACCTGCAGCACACGGCCGACGGTGTCGCGTTCACCGCGGTGGTGGACGTGCTCGCCGCCGCGTTCCTCGCCGGTACTCGGGTGCTGGCGGCGCGCCTGTCCGACGCCCGTCCGACCGGGGAGACCGCAGACGAGACGGGGACACGGTGGGTGCTGGCCGATCGATGAGGGCGGCGTGATCGGCCGCGCGCCGTGCATAGTGGCGCACCGCGGCGCCAGCGGCGATCACGCCGAGCACACCATGACGGCATTCGAGGCGGCGGTCGCAGCCGGCGCCGACGCCATCGAATGCGACGTGCGCCTCACCCGCGACCAGCACCTCGTGTGTCTGCACGACCGCACCGTCGAGCGGACCTCCGACGGCACGGGAGCCGTGTCCGAGCTCGACCTGGCCGACCTGCGCGCCATGGACTTCGGGTCGTGGAAGGCGGGGGTGCCCGCCACCGTCGTCACCCTGGACGAGCTGATCGAGCTCACGACGGGCGGGCCCCGCCGGGTACAGCTGTTCGTCGAGACCAAGCATCCCGTGCGCTTCGGCGCGCTCGTCGAGCAGAAACTGGTCGCGACGCTGCACCGCCACGGCCTCGCCGATCCCGGCGCCTCCGATCACCCCGTCACCGTCATCTCGTTCTCGGCGTCGGCGGTGTGGCGCATCGGGCGCAACGCTCCGCAGATCCCGACCGTGCTGCTGGGCGAGGCGTCCCACCTGCTGGGCGGTGGCGCGGCGACGGCCGTGCGTGCGCACGGCATCGGCCCGTCGATCACGTCGCTGCGGGAGCGGCCCGACACCGTCGCCAAGGCGCGGGCGGCGGGCCGGTCCACCTACTGCTGGACCGTGGACTCCGAGACCGACTTCGCGATGTGCTGCGGCCTGGGTGTCGACCAGATCGCCACCAACCACCCGGCGCGCGCCCGCGCCTGGCTCGCCACCGGCTGACCGGTACGCTGGCGCCCCATGGGCAGAAGAGAACGCAACGCCACCCCCCGTCCCGGCGGCAACCGTGCCGAGAAGCTGGCCGCCCGGCGCGCCCGGATCGCGGACACCTCGTCCGGGACCTCCCGCCCGTTCGCGGGACTCGCCGCCGAGTGCGACCTGATCGCCCTGCGGAACTTCGTCTCGTCCGCTACGGCGAAGCTACCGCTCGCGGCTGCCGACGCCCGCGAGGTGCGCGTCGCGACGGTGCTGCCGGGCGCCTCGCAGGCGCTGGCCCGGCGTGAGGGCGACGCCGTGGTCGGCTACGCCGCACTGCAGACGCAGGCGCAGGGCGGCGACCCCGCGTCCTGCCTCGCGGGTGCCGTCGAGTTCGCCGCTTCGGCCGCCGCAGGCGACTCCCTCGCCGATGTGCGCAGAGGCGACCTGACCGCACTGCTCACCGCGGACGCCACCCTGGACGTCACCGTGCACACCTCGTTCGACTGGTGGATCGCCGAGGGCGTGCAGCCCGACCCACAGACGGCCGAGCTGGTGCAGAACGCCAACTCGTTCGTGCAGCCCGCCGCCCGGCTCGACGCGGGCGTGGTGGGCGCGCCGTGGTGGGCCGACACCGGCTCCAAGGCGCACGTCCGCTGGGTCCACCCGGCCGACGAGGACGAGTTGATGAGGGCGCTCGCGCGGGTGCACGCGGCCGGTGGCCTCACGCTGGGCGAGGGCTCGCGGTTCGCGGGCTCGTTCCGCGCAGACGGTGTCCTGGTGCCGGTCTTCGACGTCGACCGCGAGTCGCATCCGAACGAGTGGGTGCCCGGCACCGTCGCCCTCGGGGAGCGGCTGACCGAGGCGCTGGCCGACGACTCCGAGCTCACCGCCGAGCAGCGGCGCTCGCGGGACGGCATCCGGGGCCGGCAGGTGTCGATCTAGGGCGAGGGATCGGTGTCGGATCCCGGGATCGCGGCGCTCAAGAGGTCGCGGAGCGTTCGGCGCACGTCGTAGGCCGCGGTGGCCGCGGTGTAGAGCGGGATCGTCGCGGACAGGTCGGCCATGTCGGCGGCACCGGCCGGCGGGGTTGCGTCGCTGTCGAACCAGGCTGGGACGTTGCGCGCCGCGCGCGCCGCGACGCCGGACCGCACGATCGCCTCGCCCAGCACGATCCGCCACACCCCCTGCGCCGCATCGATGCAGGCGGCATGGTCTGCGCCGAGCGTTGCCGCGGTTCGGAAGAAGTCGTCGAACAGGCGACCGGTGTGGGTGTCGAGGGCCTCGTTGGCGGCCAGCACGTCCACCACCCATGAGTGGGCCGTGAGGTGGTCGACCACGGCGACACCGATCTCGACGAGGCGCTCGCGGGGCTCGTCCGGCAGCTCGACGTCGGGTGTGTCCCACGCCTGGTGCTCGAGGACCGCCCCGAGGAGGTCGTTCTTCGAGTCGAAGTAGTGATAGATACCCATCGGGCTGATGTCGAGCTTCGCGGCAAGGGTTCGCATGCTGAACGCGCTCGGACCGGCAGTGGAGAGGATCTCGGCGGCGGCGGCTACCACCTGCTCGCGATTGACCTTGGGCGGCCGTCCCTTCCGCGGGGGCCGCGCGTTCCCGCGAGACGACTGTGTCACGGTGTCCAGCCTACTCGGCGCACGCTGCTCATCCGGGTCCCGAGGTCAGCAGGTCGGACGGTACCGGCCGGCCCGCGCGGATCAGGGCGAAGAAGCGGTCGGTGCTGGCACCCCACACCAGCGCCTCGCCGTCATCGGTGTCCTCGTTGCCGTCGGTGGGGGTGGTGACGGTGATGGGGGACGACTTCAACGCCCAGGCGAGCCGGATGATGTCCCAGATGTGGGTGCCGTTGTCCACGGTGAGGCCGTCGACCGCGCCCTTGGTGACGCCCCACAGCGCGAACGGGTCGATCAGCGTGCTCGGCGAGGTCACCTTGTGCATCAGCGCCGCCAGGAACTCGCGCTGGTGCACCACGCGCTCGAGGTCGGCCGCGGGGAAGTGGCGGGAGCGCACGTAGCCGAGCGCGGTCCTGCCGTTCATCGTCTGGCAGCCGGCCTTGAGCCGGATGCCCGCCTCCGGGTCGTTCAGCGGTGCGTCCAGGCACATCCGGATGCCACCCACCGCGTCCACCATGTCGGCGAACCCGCCGAAGCCGATCTCGGCGTAGTGGTCGATGTGCACCCCCGACTTGGTCTCGAACGTCTTCTCCAGCAGCTGCGGGCCCCCGAAGTAGTACGCGGCGTTGATCTTGTAGTCGCCCTGCCCCGGGATCGGGACGTACAGGTCGCGGGGGATCGAGATCAGCAGCGGCTTCCCCGACCGCGGGATGTGGACCAGCATGATCGTGTCCGTCCGGCCGTTGCCTAGATCGCCGCCTGTCGAGTACTCCTTCTGCTGCGCGGCGGTCATGCCCTGCCGCGAGTCGGAGCCCACGATGAGCCAATTGGTGCCCGGGGTGTCGGCGGGCCGGCCCGCGTAGTCCACCAGCGCGTCGACGCGGTGCAGCTTCGTGTCGAAGTAGGCGCCCCCCGCAACCAGAGCGATCACCGACACCACGATCAGCAGCAGCACTGTGCGCACGATCGGCACGCGGCGCAGGTGTAGCCGGCGCCGCGGCCGCTGGGGTTTCGACGGTGCCGGCGCCACGGCCGGCTGTGCGGCGGCTGTGCCGCCGCGACCCGCTCG
>NZ_BAABFR010000119.1:0-13906 GCF_039541155.1 Tsukamurella soli | reverse complement strand
GAGTTGGGACTAGTGGTTGTCTTCCTAAGACCGCTTGGCCTCCGACTTGTCGGGCTGGGCTGTCGCCTGCCCGGCGGAATCGCCGGGCCGGAGGGCTTCTGGCGCTTCCTGACCGGGGGCGGCGACGCCGTCGGCGAGGTCCCGCCGCACCGCTGGGCGCCGTGGGAGGACGGCGACCCCGAGGTCGCGGCGACGCTGGCTCGCACCACGCGCTCGGGCGCGTTCCTCGACGAGATCGAGTCGTTCGACGCCGAATTCTTCGACATCTCGGTGCGCGAGGCGGCGCGGATGGACCCGCAGCAGCGGCTGCTGCTCGAGGTGGCCTGGGAGGCCCTCGAATACGCAGGTATCCCCGCCGCCGCCCTGCGCCGCTCGCGCACGGGCGTGTTCGTGGGGGCGTGCGTCAGCGAGTACGGCTTCCTGTCGGCGGCGGACCTGCCCGGCATCGATGCGTGGAGCAACACCGGTGGGGCCCTGAGCATCATCGCCAACCGGCTGTCGTACCTGCTGGATCTGCGCGGGCCGTCGCTCACGGTGGACACCGCATGCTCCTCGTCGCTCGTCGCCGTGCACCTCGCGATCCGCAGCCTGCGTTCGGGCGAGTCGGACGTCGCCCTCGCCGGCGGCGTCAACCTGCTGCTCTCGCCCGCGGTGTTCCACGGCCTCGACGAGTCGGGCTCCCTCTCGCCGACGGGCGCCTGCCGCGCCTTCGACGCCGGCGCCGACGGCTTCGTCCGCGGCGAGGGCTGCGGCGTGGTCGTCCTCAAGCGGCTCGCCGACGCCGTGCGCGACGGTGACCCCGTCGTCGCCGTGCTCCGCGGCTCCGCGGTCAACCAGGACGGACGCTCGAACGGCATGATGGCGCCCAACCCCGGCGCCCAGATGGCGGTGCTGCGGGCCGCCTACGACGATGCCGGGGTCGCGCCCCGCGACGTCGACTACGTGGAGGCGCACGGCACCGGCACGGCGCTCGGCGACCCGATCGAGGCCCGCGCGCTCGGCACCGTGCTCGGGCGCGGCCGCGCGGCCGACGCCCCGCTGCTGGTGGGGTCGGTCAAGTCGAACATCGGCCACCTCGAGGGTGCCGCCGGGATCGCCGGTCTGTTGAAGGCGATCCTCGCGGTGCAGCGCGGCTCCGTCCCCGGCACACTGCACTACCGGGATCCCAACCCGCACATCCCGTTCGGGCAGCTGCGGTTGCGCGTCGCCGACACGGACTCCGCGTGGCCCGCGGGCGCCCGGCCGCGGCGGGCAGGGGTGTCGTCCTTCGGCTTCGGCGGCACCAATGCGCACGTCGTCGTCGAGCAGGCGCCGTCCCCCGCAGGGTCGGAATCGATCGCGCCCCAAGAGCACCCGGACCGGCCGGCGACGCTCATCGTCTCCGGACGCACGCCGGGCCGCGTCGCACGGTACGCCGCCGTGCTCGCCGACTGGCTCGACGGCGACGGTGCCGCGGAGTCCCTCCCCGCGATCGCGGCGACGCTCTCCCGCCACCGCGCGGTGCATCCGGTGTTCGGCGCGGTGACCGCCCGCGACCATGCGTCCGCCGTCGACGGTCTCCGGGCCCTAGCGCGCGGCGAGGCCACCGACACCGTCGTCGTCCCGCCCGCGGACGGGGCGCGCGACACGCCCCGCGGCACGGTCTTCGTGTATTCGGGGCAGGGGGCGCAGTGGGTCGGCATGGGCCGCCGCCTGCTGGCGGACGAGCCCGTGTTCGCCGCCGCCGTCGACGCGCTGGAGCCCCTCTTCGCGGTGCACGCGGGATTCTCGCTCCGTGCCGCGCTCACCGGCCGCGAGCCGCTCGAGGGTGACCGCCGCGTACAACCCGCGCTGCTCGGAATCCAGCTGGCGCTGACCGAGCTGTGGCGCGCGTACGGGGTGCGCCCGGATGCGGTGATCGGCCACTCGATGGGCGAGGTGGCCGCCGCGGTCGTGGCCGGCGCGCTGACCCCGGAGCAGGGGCTGCGGGTGATCTCGGTCCGGGCGCGCCTGATGGAGGATCCGTCGGGCCGGGGCGGGGTCGCGCTGATCGGCGCAGACGAGGGCACGACACGCGCACTCATCGCGGACCACCCGGGGGTCGAGCTGGCCGTCCACACGTCGCCCCGCCAGACCGCCGTCGCGGGGCCCGCGGCGGCCGTGGACGCCGTCGTCACGGCCGCCCGCGCGGCCAACCTCTTCGCCCGGCCCGTCGCGATGGAGGTCGCGTCGCACACCGCGCTGATGGCCCCGATCGCAGCCCGGCTGGCGGCGGAGCTCGCGGACCTCGCGCCCGCGGCACCGACCCTGCCGATGTACTCGACGGTGCGCGAGACCACTCGGCCCGTGGTCGATGCCGGCTACTGGGCGGCGAACCTGCGGGAGCCCGTGCGGCTGCGTCACGCCGTCGCCGCTGCGGCGGAGCACGGCACGTTCATCGAGGTGAGCCCCCATCCGACGCTGACACAGGCGATCGTCGACACCACCGCGCCGCTCGGCCCCCGCCACGTGGTGGGGACGCTCAGCCGGGACGCCGACGACACGGTCGTGTTCCACCGGAACCTGACCGCCGCCACGCCCGACCGGCCGCGCGAGCAGCCCGCCGCCGGCGGACCCGTGCCGACGGTGCCCACGACGCCGTGGGAGCGGACCCGGCACTGGCTGCCACAGCCCGCGCCTCGCCGCCTGTCCGGCGGGGAGGCCGCCGCCGGACAGCCGGCGCCTGCCGTCGACGGGGTCCCGGGGGACTGGCGCTACGAGATCGATTGGCGCCCCGTGCACGTCGAGGAGACGGACGGTGGACCCGCGGCGAGGCCGACGGGCTCGTGGGTCGTGTTCTCCGACGACCCGGAGCTCGGCCAGGCGCTCGGCGGCGTGACGCTACCGCCGGGCGCACTCGACCCGGACACACCCGAATCCAGCGCTCCCGCAGCCGATGTCGCGCGCCAGCTGGCGGCTGCCGACCATGTGCTGTTCGCCCCCGCGGCGGGTGCGGTGGGATCCGACGCCGAGACCGCCCATCTGCTGTTCCGCCGCGCGCGACTGCTCGCCGCCTCCATGGCCGCGGCGCCCGGTGCGCGGCTGCACCTGCTGACCCGCGGCGCGCAGCCGATCGCCGAGGGCGACCCGGCGCGGCCGGCGCACGCCGTACTGTGGGGGCTCGGGCGCACCCTCGCGCTCGAGCACCCGGAGTTCTGGGGCACCGTGGTCGACGCCGACGCCTCCGTGCCCGCGGCCGTGTGCGCGCGCTACGTGCTGGCCGCGGCGGCGGACACCCGACCCGATCGCGAGGATCAGGTCGTGTACCGCGCCGGACGGCGGTTGGTGCCGCGCCTGGTCCCCGCCGGCTACCCCGCATCCGCCCCCGCCGGTCCCGACGATGTGCTCGACGGGGGCGGTAGCCACCTCGTGGTCGGGGCGACCGGCAACCTCGGGCCCGCGCTGATCCGGCAGCTGGTGCGGCTGGGCGCACGGACGGTGGTGGCCGTGTCCCGCACGCCCGGGGACCGGTTGGCGCCGCTCGCAGCGGAACTCGCCGCGTACGGCGCCGCGCTGCACACGGTGGCCGCCGACGCCACCGACGAGGCACAGATGGCGCGCGTGTTCGCGCGGTTCGGCACGGACCTGCCGCCGCTCGCCGGCGTCCACCTCGCCGCATTCGGCGGCGGCCCGGTGACGCTGGCCGATATGACCGCTCGCGACGTGGCGGCGATGTTCGCGCCCAAGCTGGACGCCGCGCAGGTGCTCGACCGGCTGTCGGCGTCCCACGCGGTGCGCCACTTCGTGCTGTTCACGTCGATCTCCGGGCTGCTGGGCTCGCGGTGGCTGGGCCACTACGCGGCCACCACCACCTACCTCGACACGCTCGCGTTCGCGCGCCGCGCCGCGGGTCTGCCCGCGACGGCGATCGACTGGGGCCTGTGGAAGTCCCTGTCCGACGGGCAGAGTGAGCTCGAGCGGCAGACCACCTCGGGTTCCGGGCTGGTGCCCATGGACGACGGTGTCGCCATCGGCGGCCTCGCGACCGCGCTGCGCCCGGGCGCGCCCGTGCGGTCCGTCGTGGTGGCTGCGGACTGGCCGCGGATGGCCGCGGCGTATCGCACCCGCGCGGCCGTACGGATCCTCGACGTGCTCGCCGACGCCGGCGCCGGCGAGGACGGCGTCCACGTGTCGGAGACGACGCCGTTCCGCGCCGAGTTGGCCGCGGCCGCACCGGAGCGCAGGATCGGCATGCTGTCCGACCACCTCGCCGAGGTCGTCGCCACTGCCATGGGGCTCGAGTCGCCACAGCTCGTGGATCGGACGGAGGGCTTCTTCCAGGCGGGCATGGACTCGCTGACGATCGTCACCGCGGCGCGGTCCCTCGCGCTCAGCCTGGGCGAGGGCATCCCCACGTCGGTGGTGTTCGACTACCCGACCATCGCCGCGCTGACGGGTTACCTGGCCACCGTCCTACCCGAACTCGCCGACGTCCCGGATGCCGCAGCGTCGGACGCGCTGGACGACGAGTACGACGAACTGTCCGAAGACGAGTTGTTGCAACAGCTCTCGAATCGATTGAGCTGAGGAGGCGACCGTGACCGGATCCGCTGCACCCGACCGCCGCGCCATCATCACCGATGCCTTGCGCCGCATCGACGACCTCACCGCCCGGCTGAAGACGGCCGAGGAGGGCATCCTCGAGCCGATCGCCGTCGTCGGTATCGGCTGTCGCCTGCCGGGCGGGGTCTGGGGCCCCGACGACTACTGGCAGCTGCTCGAGGAGGGCCGCGACGGCGTCGTCCGCGTGCCCGGCGAGCGCTGGGATGCGGACGCGCTGTACTCGGCCGATCACACTGTGCCGGGCACGATCTGCAACCGCGAGGGCGGATTCCTCACCGGTTGGGACCCCGCCGAGTTCGACGCCGAGTTCTTCGGCATCTCGCCGCGCGAGGCCGCGGGGATGGACCCCCAGCAGCGCCTGCTGCTCGAGGTGGCGTGGGAGGCGATCGAGCACGCCGGCATCGTCCCCGCGACACTGCGCGGCACCCGCACCGGCGTGTACGTGGGGCTCACGACCAACGACTACTCGTTGACCTTCGCGGGCGACCTCGCGCCCGAGGAGATCGACCCCTACGTACCGTTCGGCAGCGCCCACAACTTCGCCGCCGGGCGACTCTCGTACTTCCTCGGCCTGAACGGGCCCGCGATCGTGCTCGACACCGCCTGCTCGTCCTCGCTGGCCGCGGTGCACCTCGCGTGTGAGGGCCTGCGACGGCGCCAGAGCGATGCGGCGCTGGTCGCAGGCGTGAACCTCGTGCTCAGCCCCGAGAACAGCATCGCCTGCTCGCGGTGGGGCATGCTGGCGCCCGACGGCCGGTGCAAGGCGTTCGACGCCGCCGCCGACGGGTATGTCCGCAGCGAGGGCGTCGGCGTCGTGGTGCTCAAGCGCCTGTCCGACGCCCAGCGCGACGGTGACCGCGTGCTCGCCGTCGTGCGCGGCACCGCGGTCAACCAGGACGGCGCGAGCAGCGGGCAGACGGTGCCCAACGGGCCCGCCCAGCAGGCGCTGCTGCGGCAGGCCCTCGCCGCGTCTCGCCTGGCACCGTCGGACATCGACTACATCGAGGCGCACGGTACCGGCACCGCGCTGGGCGATCCCATCGAGCTGGACACCCTGGACCGGGTGTTCGGCGACCGGGCGGGTTCGGCGCCGCTCGTGGTGGGCACCGTCAAGACCAACCTCGGCCACCTCGAATCCGCCGCCGGCATCGCCGGTTTCATCAAGACGGTGCTGTCGGTGCGGGCGGCGCGGATCCCGCGGCTGCTGCACTTCTCCGAGCTCACCCCCCACGCGTGCGACGGCGCCGCGCGGTTCGTGTTCCCCACCGACTCGCTGGCCTGGCCGAACCCCGCGCAGGAGCCTGCCCGGCCCCGCCGCGCGGGCGTCTCGTCGTTCGGCGTGAGCGGCACCAACGCCCACGTCGTGGTGGAGCAGGCCCCCGATTCCACGACTCCAGTCCCGGAACATGGTGCGCCGCAGTCCGTATCGCGGCTGTTGATCACGGGGAAGACCCCGGGGCGGGTCGCCGCGTCGGCGGCTGCGCTGGCCGACTGGCTCACCGGCGACGGGGCCGCCGTCCCGCTGCCCGACGTGGCACACGCGCTCGCCGACCAGCGTGCCCGGTTCCCGCGCTCCGCGTCGGTGATCGCGGCGGATCGCGAGCAGGCGGTGGCCGGGCTGCGCGCGGTGGCCGGCGGCTACCCGCTGCCCGGCGTGGTGCCCGTGCACGAGGGCGTGTGCCGACCCGGCATCGTGTTCACCTTCTCGGGGCAGGGTTCCCAGTGGGCGGGGATGGCGCGGCGGCTGCTGCGCGACGAACCGGCCTTCGCCGCTGCCGTCGATGAGATCGAGCCGGACTTCGTCGAGGTGGTGGGCTTCTCGCTGCGGGACGTGCTCGAGTCCGGCGTGGCGGTGGCGGGGATCGACCGGATCCAACCGGTGCTGGTGGGCCTGCAGCTCGCGCTCGTGGCCCTGTGGCGGGCATACGGCGCCGTGCCCGATGCCGTGATCGGGCATTCGATGGGCGAGGTAGCGGCTGCGGTGGTCGCGGGTGCGCTCTCGCGGCGCGACGGCCTGAAGGTGATCGCCACCCGATCCCGGCTCATGCGGGAGCACCTCGCCGGTCGTGGGGCCATGGCGCTGCTCGGGCTCCCCGCGGCGGAGGTCGCCGACCTGCTGCGGGCGGCCGGTCCCGCGTTCGACCAGGTGTCCGTGGCAGTGGTCGCCTCGCCGCGGCAGACCGCGGTCGCCGGGCCGCCCGACCAGATCGACGCCGTGATCGCCGCGGTCGCGGCGCGGGAGCTGCTGGCCCGCCGCGTCGAGGTGGACGTCGCCTCGCACCACGCCACCGTCGACCCCATCCTCGGGGCGCTGCGCGCGGAGTTGGCCGGGCTCACGCCGTCGGCGCCCACGATCCCGGTCTACTCGACGGTGCGTCCGGGCGAGACGGCCCCGGTGTTCGACGCCGACTACTGGGTGGACAACCTGCGTAAGCCGGTGCAGTTCGCGTCCGCCGTGGCGGCCGCGAGCGAGCGGTTCGGCACCTTCGTCGAGATCTCGCCGCACCCGATCCTCGCGTACGCCGTCGACGACACGCTCGCCGCCGCACACCACCACACGCTCGGCACGCTTGCCCGGGACACCCACGACGGCGTCACGTTCCACACCAACCTGGCTGCGGCGCAGGGCGCGTCGCCGTCGCTGCCCACCCCGCCCGTCCGCCGCCACGTCGCGCTGCCGACGATGGCCTGGCAGCGCGGCAGATACTGGATCACGCCCGCTCGGCCGAAGCCGCGCGGCGATTCCGCAGGTGCCCCGGCGGCAGTGCCCGACGGCGGGCCGCACGGCTGGTTCCTCGAGCTCGACCACCCTGTCCGCCCACTTGCTCCGGCCACCGGCACGCCCGCCGAGCGCTGGGTCGTCGTGGCCGACGGCGATCACGGCGCCGACCTGGCCGCCGCGCTCGGGGCGGGCGCCACGGCACTGACCCCGGCGGACCTCGCGGATCCCGCGCGGCCCACCTCGTTCGCGGCCGCAGAGCGCGTCCTGTTCGCCCCTGCCGCGACGCTCGAGACGTTCGATCCCGCTGCGGCGCAACGCCTGTTCGTCGTGCTCGGACGCCTCGCCGCGCTGCTGCGCGGATCCGGCGCGCGCCTGACCATCCTGACCCGCAACGCCCAGCCCGCCGCCGACGGCGACCGGGTGGACCCCGCACACGCCGGGCTCTGGGGCGCCGGCCGGACCCTCGCCCTCGAGCAGCCGGCGGAGTGGGGCGGGCTGATCGACGTCGACGCCGCCGTGCCCGCCCGGCTCGCCGCCCGCTGTGTGCTCGACGAGTCCACCGCCGCTGACGAGGAGGACCAGGTCGTCTACCGCGCGGGCGTGCGTCGGGTGCCGCGGCTGCGGCGCGCCTCGGCGCCGGCCGCGCTCACCGCGCTGGAGCCCGGGCACGCCTCGCTCGTGGTGGGTGGCACCGGCAACATCGGCCCGCATCTGATCCGGCAGCTCGCCCGCATGGGCGCAGGCACGATCGTCGTCGTGTCCCGGCGCGGCGGCCTGCCCGACGGGCTGGCTGAGGAGCTCGGCGCGACCGCCACGCTGGTGTCCGTGGCCGCCGACGCCGCCGACCCCGCCGCAATGGCCGCGGTATTCGACCGATTCGGTGTGGACCTGCCCCCGCTCGACGGCGTGTACGTGGCGTCCCTCGCCGGCGGCGCCGGCCAGATCGCGGACCTCACCGCCGACGAGATCGCGGGCATGTTCCGGCCGAAGGTCGACGCGGTCGCCGTGCTGCACGAGCTCACGCTGGCGACGCCCGCGCGCAGGTTCGTCCTGTTCTCATCAGTGACCGGCGTGCTGGGATCCCGCTGGCTCGGGCACTACACCGCGGCGAACGCGTACGTCGACGCCTTCGCGTACGCCCGCCGGGCCGCGGGGCTGCCCGCCACCGTCGTCGACTGGGGGCTGTTCGCGTCGTGGGCGCAGGCGCAGCCGGAGACCGCCGCCGCCGGCCTGGAGCCCATGCCGAACGACGCCGCGGTCCGGGTCCTGGCGCACGCCCTCGCGCCGGGCGCGCCCACCCGTAGCATCATCGCGGGCGCCGACTGGCCGCGCCTCGCGGAGGCGTACCGGATGCGCGGCACCCTGCGCGTGGTCGACGACCTCTTGGTGCAGGGCTCCCAAGGAGCATCGGAATCCGCTGCGGTAGTGGCGATCTCCGATCTCGATACGCCTCGGCCCGGCACCCTGCTGGGTACCGAGCGGCCCGACGGTGCCGGTGGCCGCGAGTGGCTCGCGCGCCTCGATCCGGCCGCGCGCCCGTACCCGGGCGCGCACCGCGTCCGCGGCGTCGAGGTGGTCCCGGTCTCTGTGCTGGTGGCCACGCTCCTCGCCGCTGCCGAGGCCGGCGGCTCCGCGGTCGCGGACGTTCGGCTCGAGTACCCGGTGGTGCTCGATCGGCCACGAGCGCTGCGAGTGTCGGTGTCGGCCGCGGGCGGGATCGTGCTCGCCACGAACGCCACCGGCGAGCCGGACGGCTGGGTGCGGCACGCGTCCGCCGCGTCGACGGCGAACGACTCGCGGGGCGATCACGACACCCACGACCGCGACGCGGTGGACCGCGCCGCAGTCGAGAGGTCCGATGTCGAAGGGGCCGACGCAGTACCCGCGTACGACGCGGCCGCGGCCGAGGGGCTTGCGCGGGCGTGGGGGGTCGAGGGTCGGCCCTACGCCTGGGAGGTCCGGTCGCACGACACCGGATCCGGGACACTCCGCGCCGAGGTGAGCGGCGGCGACGCGCGCGGCGACGGTCCCGTGCGGACCGCGCTGCTCGACGCGGCGGTGCATCTCGGTCGGCTCGCCGGCGCGGTCGAGCGGGGCCTGATGCTGCCGACGTCCGTCGCTGCGGTGCGCTGGCCGGCGGGCACAGTCCCGGCGGACGCCGTGATCGAGGTGCGCCGGCGGTCCGGCGGCGCCGACGAACTCGTCGTGGACCTCGCGGTGCGCGACGCTGCCGGCGAGCTGCTGGGCGAGGTCGCGGGCCTCCGGATGGCCGCCGTCGACCCCGACGCCCTGCCCACGTCCGAGCCGTCGCACGCCGCGGCCGACGCGGACGTCGACGCTCCGGACTGGGGCGCCATGGCGCGGCCGGCGATCGAGGCCGAGCTGGTGGCGCGGCTGCGCGTGATCCTGGCCCGGGAACTGGGGATGCCCCCGGACGCGGTGGACACCGAGCGTCCGTTCCCGGAACTCGGTCTCGACTCGATGATGGCGATGGCCGTGCTGCGGGATGCCAAGGGACTGGTCGGTTTCGACCTGTCCGCCACCATGCTGTGGGACCACCCCACCGTGGTGGCGCTCGCCGCCTTCCTCGCGGAGCGGCTCGCGCCGCAGGAGAGGACTGCCACCTCCAGCTGGCGGGCGGCGTCGGCGGCGGACGGCGCCGCCCGCGACGAGGAGTCCGGCGGTGACGTCCTCGGGTTGCTCGCGGGCGAGCCCGGTGGCGCGGATGCGGGTGCCGGCGTATTGGACGAGCTGTTCGAGAGCGTCGAGACGCTGTCGGCCGGCAGTGAGGGCGGTGTGTGATGGTGTCGACGTACAGCAGGGTCGCGGGGATGTCGGAGGCCCAGCGCGGCGCGCTGGGCGAGCGGTTCGACCAAGCCGCCCGGATCGCGACCGCGGAGCCGATCGCGGTGGTCGGCATCGGCTGCCGGTTCCCGGGCGGGGCTTCGGGCCCCGACGCGTACTGGTCGCTGCTCGAATCCGGCACCGACGCCGTGGTGGAGGTCCCCGGCGACCGCTGGGACGCCGACGCCTACTACGACGCCGACCCCGCGGCGCCGGGCCGGATGCCGTCGAAGTGGGGCGGATTCCTGGGCGACATCAGAGGTTTCGACGCCGAGTTCTTCGGGATCGCACCCCGTGAGGCCGAGCAGATGGACCCGCAGCAGCGCCTGCTGCTCGAAGTGGCGTGGGAGGCCCTGGAGAACGCGGGCCTCGCGCCCGACGACCTCGCGGGCGTGCGCGCCGCGGTCATGGCCGGCGTGTACTACAACGAGTACCAGACCCTTTCGGCCGCCGACCCCGACGCGATCGACGCCTACTCGGCGACCGGAAACGCGCACAGCGTCACCGTCGGCCGCGTCGCGTACCTGCTGGGCCTCCGCGGTCCCGCGGTCGCGATCGACACGGCGTGCTCGTCGTCGCTGGTGGCCGTGCACCTGGCGTGCCAGAGCCTGCGGCTGCGCGAGAGCGACCTGGCGCTGGCCGGCGGCGTCAACCTGATCCTGCGCCCGGAGACCCAACTGGCGCTGGGCAAGTGGGGGATGCTGTCGCCGCGCGGGCGGTGCAACGCGTTCGACGCCGGCGCCGACGGCTTCGTCCGCGGCGAGGGCGCCGGCGTCGTGGTGCTCAAGCGCCTCACCGATGCCGTGCGCGACGGTGACCGCGTGCTCGCGGTGGTCCGCGGCTCCGCCGTCAACCAGGATGGGCGGTCCAACGGCCTGACGGCGCCCAACGCGCCCGCGCAGCGCGAGGTCATCACCCGCGCCCTGGGTGACGTGCCGCCGTCCAGCGTCCACCTGGTCGAGACCCACGGCACCGGAACCGCTCTCGGCGACCCTATCGAATTCGACGCCCTGTCGGCCGTGTACGGCCGCGGCGACGCGCCCTGCGCGCTGGGTGCCGTGAAGTCCAACATGGGCCACCTCGAGGCCGCCGCGGGTATCGCCGGCTTCATCAAGGCGGTCCTCGCCGTCGAGCGCGGTGCGGTCCCGGCGAATCTGCACTTCTCCCGGTGGAACCCGGCGATCGACGCGACCGGCGGACGGCTGTTCGTGCCGACGGAGACCGCCGCATGGCCGGCCACCGACGGCCCGCGCCGGGCTGGGGTCTCGTCGTTCGGGCTCGGCGGGACCAACGTCCACATCGTCCTCGAGCAGGGCCCCACGGGCGCTCCCGCGGTGACCGAGCGGCCGGGCGCCGTGACCGTGCTGCCCGTCAGCGGCCGGTCCGGCGACCGCGTCGCGGCCCAGGCGGCGACGCTCGCCGACTGGATCGAGGGCCCGGGGCGGGCGGTGGCGCTGGCAGATGTGGCCTACTCCCTCGCGCGGACCGCGGGGCACGGGAACCGGCGCGCCGTCGTCGTCGCCCGTGACCACGACGGCGCCGTCGCCGGGCTCCGCGCGGTCGCCGTCGGCGAACCGGCACCGGGCGTCTCCGGGCTGGACACGCTGACGGGACCGGCGCGCGCCGCCGTTCGGCCCGCCGTCGTGTTCGTGTTCTCCGGGCAGGGTTCGCAGTGGGCGGGCATGGGCCGGCGGCTGCTGGCCGAGGAGCCGGCGTTCGCGGCCGCCATAGCCGAGATCGACCCCGAATTCAGAGCGCGCGCGGGATTCTCGCTGCGCGGCGTGCTGGAGGCGGGTGAGCCGGTGACCGGCATCGACCGCATCCAGCCGGTGCTGGTGGGCGTGCAGTTGGCCCTGGTCGCGCTGTGGCGTGCCCACGGCGTGACGCCCGACGCGGTGATCGGCCACTCGATGGGGGAGGTCGCGGCCGCGGTCACGGCCGGGGCCCTGTCGCTCGCTGACGGCCTCACGGTGATCACAACGCGCTCGCGGCTCATGCGCCGCGAGCTGTCCGGCCGGGGCGCGATGGCGCTGCTGGAACTCGATGCCGGCGCGGCAGACGCTGCCGTGGCCGACTTCCCGGACGTGTCGGTCGCCGTGATCGCCTCGCCGAGCCAGACCGTCGTGGCCGGCCCACCGGACCAGGTCGACGCGGTGATCGCCGCCGTCGCGTCGCGAAACCTGTTGGCGCGCAGGGTAGAAGTGGACGTCGCGTCGCATCACGCCACCGTCGACCCGATCCTGGCCGAGCTGCGCACAGCGCTGTCGGGGATCGCCCCCACGACGCCGTCGATTCCGCTGTTCTCGACGGTGCGACCGGGGGAGACGGCACCGGTGATGGACGCCGACTACTGGGTCGACAACCTGCGACAGCCGGTGCAGTTCACCGCCGCCGTCGCGGCGGCGGCCCAGCGGTTCGGCACCTTCATCGAGGCGTCGCCGCACCCGCTGCTCACCCACGGCCTTGCGGAGACGATCGCGGCCACGGGCTCGTCGTCGCCGTTTGCGAATGCCACCGTGCTGCCGACGCTGCTGCGCGGCGAGGACGAGACCGTCACGTTCCACACCCACCGGGCCGACCTGACGGCGGCTCCGCCGGCGCCCTCCGAGGGGCGGCTCGTGGATCTCCCTCCGCGTCCGTGGCGCCGGACGCAGTACTGGGCGCGCTCCGGCTCCGGGGCGGGCACACCGAGCGGGGCGCATCCGCTGCTCGGCGTGCACGTGGAGCTGCCCGGTGGCGGGCACGTGTGGCAGGCCGACGTCGGCACCGCGGGCCTGCCGTGGTTGGGCGACCATCGCGTGCACGGCCAGGCGATCCTGCCGGCCGCCGGTTTCGCCGAGATCGCACTCGCGGCCGCCGCCGACGCGGCAGGACCGGCGCGGGCCGGCGTCCCCACGCTGCGTGACCTCGAGGTCGAGCAGATGCTCCCGCTCGCGGCGGCCACCCACCTCGCGACCCGGCTCACCGACGACGCCGACGGCGCGCGCATCGAGATCCACTCGCGGTCCGCAGACGGCGTCTGGACCCGTCACGCCGTCGCACGCGTGGCCGGGGCGGACGATGCCACTCCCGGCGATGCCGACCTCGCGCGACCGGTCGCAGACGGCACCGTCGTCGCCCCGGCCGATTTCTACGCGGCGCTGCGCCGCACGGGCGCGCACCACGACCGGGCCTTCGCCGCCCTGACCCGCATCGTGCGCGGCGCGGGTGCAGCGGGGAATCCGGCCGCCGAGGCCGACGTGGTGCTGCCCGACGAGGCGTCGCCGAACCGCCGGTACCTGCTGCACCCGGTGCTGCTGGACGCCGCGCTGCAGACCCTCGCTGCGGCCATGCCGGCCGCGGCGCTCGGCGACAGCGGCGATACGACCTACCTCCCCGTGTCGATCGAGTCGATCCGGGTGCTGACGCCCGGCGCCCGGCGCGCGCACTGCCACGCCGTCCTACGCCCGGCGTCCGGCGAACAGGGCGACGCCGGCCGGGTCGGCGACCTCCTGGTCACCGACGCCGCCGGGGCGCCGATCGCCGAGGTCCGCGGGGTGTTCCTGCGCCGCGTGCAGCGTCGGACGGTGCCGCTGCCGCTGGGGCAGAAGCTACTGGGCACGGAATGGGTCGAGGCCCCGCTGGCGGCCCGGTCGTCCACCGGCGGTGCGGGTAGCTGGCTGGTGCTGGCGGACCGCGGAGCCGAGGCCGCCGCGGGCCGGTTCGCGGAGACCTTCGCGTCGCCCGAGCGCCGCGTCGTGACCGCCGGCCTCGCCGACG